>NZ_JARACH010000039.1:0-82344 GCF_029087445.1 Amycolatopsis sp. La24 | reverse complement strand
GCATCCAGCAGGTGCCCTCTCCCTCGGTGACAATTGCTCTGTCGCAAGAACAATCATCCCAGGCCAGAGGGCACCTGCCCGACCGGACACGACCCACAACACCAATTCACACCGGTGGATCCAGGTCAGATTCCCTCAAGGAGCCCTTCACGGACATCAGGACGCGTACAGCTTCGCCACCTCCGCAGCCGACAACGCCCGGTCGTACAGATGCACCTGGTCCACCGCCCCGTTGAGGAAGTCGACCGGGTTGCCGCCGTACTTGCCGCGGCCGATCACGGTGTGGCCGGTCGACGCCTCGCCTAGGCAGACGCTCTTCGACGCCGCCAGTTGACCGTCCACGTACAGCGCGAGCTGTCCGGTAGCGGCATCCCTAACCCCGACCAGGTGGTACCAGCGGCCGGGTTCCGGGGTGAGCGGGGCGAGTGCCCGCGTGCCCACGAAGCTGAACGCCAGCTTGTGGTCCGCGCCGGAGTACTGCAGGAAGAACGCACTGTGGTCGTTTCCGTCCTGGCTCACCACGGTCTGGAAACCGTCGCCGACCGCGTTGAACTTGACCCACGCGGCGACGCTGTAGCTCAGGTCGGTCTTCACCAGCGGTGCCCCGGTGTCCGCGTACTGGCCGGAGCCGTTCACCGCCAGTGCCGAACCGCTGTGTCCCGCGGTCCAGGAAGCGCCGCCGACGAGCGTGGCGTCGTGCTGGCCCACGGTGTCCGCTGCCGTGGTGCCGCTGTTCTCGTCGAACGGATACGCGGCGATTCCGTCGATGCCCGGGGTGCCTGGCGGGATCACTGGACCCTGTTGCGGCGAGCCGTCGACGCCGTTGATCACCGACAGGTTCGCGGCTCGGACGGCGGCGAAGTCCATCTTCTTCACCTGCCGGTCGTAGGTGAAGAAGCCGTTGACCTCCTTCTCCACGTCGGTGGTCTGCGTGTACACGCCTGCCGACACTCCGCATTGCCGTCCGGCGAGCAGCAAGCGTTGCTGGAGTTCGGCGTAGCGGCGCGTGAGCGTGGCGCTGTCCGGTTCCATCTCGTAGGCGAAACTGCCGGCCGGGTCGAACTGGTGTCCGTCGACCTTCAGGCCCAGGCCGCCGTATTCGCCGTCGACCGCGGCGCGGGTGGCGTCTGGCACGGGGGTTCCGGGGCCGGTGTACGTGTGGTCGTCGTAGATGTCGCCGCGGCCGCTGTCCGGTTCGGAACGGCAGCAGTTGACGCCGGACTCCGCGTCCACGAGCCGCGTCGGGTCCCAGGCCTTGACCTGGTCGGCGATCCGGCCGACGGCGTAGTCGCCCCAGCCTTCGTTGAACGGGACCCACGTGACGATCGACGGGAAACTGCGGTGCTGGTCGATCATCCGGTGCAGTTCGGATTCGAAGTTCGCCTGCGACGCGGGCGTGGCCTCGATGTCGTCCTTCATCGCGGGCATGTCCTGCCACACCAGGAGCCCGAGCTTGTCCGCGTAGTAGTACCAGCGATCAGGCTCGACCTTGATGTGCTTGCGCACCATGTTGAACCCGAGCGCCTTTTCCTGCTCCAGATCGAACTTCAGCGCCGCGTCGGTGGGCGCGGTGTAGATGCCGTCCGGCCAGAAACCCTGGTCCAGCGGGCCGAGTTGCATCACGAACTTGCCGTTGAGCATCATCCGTTGCTTGCCGTCGGCGGTCTTCCCGATGGAAACCGACCGGAGGCCGAAGTACGAGCCGACACTGTCCCCGGAGGTCAGTGAGACCCGCAGGTCGTACAGGAACGGATCGTCCGGCGTCCAGAGGTGCGGCTTGTTCACCTTGAGTTTCAACGGGGTGTTCGCCGGTCCGGACGCGAAGCCGACGACGCGGCCGTGGTCGTAGGCGATGGCTTGCACACGTTGTTTAGTCGGTCCGCCCACCACGGCGTTGACGGTGACCGAGCCGCTGGCGACGTCCGGCGTGGTGTCGACCCGCGAGATGTAGGCCGGGGTCACCGGTTCCATCCAGACGGTCTGCCAGATGCCGGACGTCGGGGTGTAGAAGATTCCGTCGCCGGGTTTGCGCTGTTTGCCGAGCGGTTGTCCGCCCGCGTCGTTGGGGTCCGTAACGCCGACGACGACTTCCTGGTCTTTCCCGGTGGTCAACGCGTTGGTGACGTCCGCGGAAAACGCGTCGTACCCGCCGGTGTGGCGGGCGACTTGATGGCCGTTGACCCACACGGTGGTGTCATAGTCGACCGCCTGGAAGTGCAGGATGAGTCGCTCGCCCCGGCCGCCGACGTGCCAGTTCTTCGGCACCTGGAACGTCCGCCGGTACCACATCGACGTTTCGTGCCGCATGATTCCCGACAACGCCGATTCGACCGGATACGGCACGAGGATGCGTTCGTCGAGACTGCGTTTGATCGGCGGGGAATCGCCCGGTTTGGCGGCGGAGAATTCCCAGACGCCGTTGAGGTTCTGCCAGTTGTCGCGGGTCATTTGCGGCCGCGGGTATTCGGGAAGGGCGTTGTCCGGCGAGACCTGGCCGGTCCACGGGGTGGTCAGGGGAGGGGTGAGGCGGTGCCACTGCGGCGGATCGGCCGCGGCGGCGGGGACACTCGACAACCCGGACACGGCCACGGCGAGCGCGGCGGCCGCCGTGGCCAAACGGCCGGGTCTGCGGGCAGGACGGACCATCGTCGAACCTCCTACTAACAGGTGGATCTCCTGCGAAGGGGGACTGCGCGGATCAGGATCGGCGGGAGCGGGCCAGCAGTCGCTGGATCACGACGACGACCAGCAGGAACGCGCCGCTGACCACCGTCTGGTAGTTGGAATCGAGGGTGCCGACCTGGTTGATGACGTTCTGGATCAGCGTCTTCAGCAGCACGCCGACGAGCGTGCCGATGACGGTTCCCGCGCCGCCGGTGAGCAGCGTTCCGCCGATGACCACGACGGAAATCGCGTCCAGTTCCGTGCCGACGCCGAGCACGGTGACGCCTGATTGCAGGTACGCCGCGGTGAGCACGCCGGCGAATCCGGCGAGCGTGCCGCTGAGCGTGTAGAGGGTGATTTTGGTGCGGGCCACCGAAAGACCCATCAGCAGCGCGGACTGTTCCGAGCCGCCGAGTGCGAAAATCGACTGGCCGAACCGGGTCCGGCGCAGCAGCAGACCGCCGAGTCCGAAAAGGACCAGAGCGAGATACACCGGTACGCCGATGCCGAAGATCTTGCCCTGTCCCAGCCAGAGCAACGCCGAACCTGGCTCTACTTTGTACGTCGTCGCGCCCTCGTTGGTCAATGCCAGCAGGAGACCGCGAGCGAACAACAGCGAGGCGAGCGTGACGATGAACGGCGCCATCTTCGTGCGAGCGATGAGAAGCCCGTTGATGAAGCCGATCAGTCCGCAAACGACTAATGGCAGCAGGATCGCCACGACTAGGCCGTATTGGGAACCGTACGCGGCCAGCACGCCGCCGAGCGCGTACACCGAGCCGACGGACAGATCGATCCCGCCGGAAATGATCACGAACGTCATGCCCAGCGCGATCACTGCCAGGAAAGAACTTTGCAACGCGAGGTCGCGCAGGTTGTCGGCGGACCCGAAGCGGGGGAAGGCAAACCAAGCGGCAGCCACGCCGAGCACCAGCACTACGGCCGCGCCTTGGCGTTGCAGGACTGCCGCGAACGCCGCGCCGCGTTCCGACGGCGGGGCGGCGGTGGTCGCGATCATCGCGTGCTCCGTTCCCGGGCGACGTACACCGCGGCGACGATGATGGCGGCCTGCACCATTTGCGCGGCGGAATCGGGCAGGTTGTGCTTGATCAGCGTCGCGTGCACCAATTGCATGAGCAGCGCGCCGAATACCGTGCCGAGCACGCGCACGCGGCCGCCGGTAAGTGGAGTCCCGCCGACCACCACCGCGGTGATCGCGGACAGTTCCATCAGCAGACCGAGGTCGTTGGGATCGCTCGCGGCGAGCCGTGCGGTGGACAGCACGCCCGCGATTGCCGCCAGCGCGCCGGACATGGCGTACACGCCGATCAGGACGCGTTTCACCGGCAGTCCGGCGAGTGTCGCAGCGGGACGGTTGCCGCCGACCGCGACTAGGTGCCGGCCGAAAGTGGTGCGCCGCACCAGCAATCCGGCCAGTACCGAGAGGACTGCGGCCACCAGGACCATGATCGGCACGCCGAGCACGTCGCCGGTGCCGAGCGCGAGGAAGTCCGGGTTGTGCAGCTGCACCAGCTGCCCGTGCGCGATCACGAGCGCCAGCCCGCGACCGCCGACGAGCAAGGCCAGGGTCGCGATGATCGGCTGAATGCCCAGCTGGGCCACCAGGAATCCGCTGAACAGCCCGGAAGCGACCCCGGCGATCAGCGCGACCACGATCACCATGACCGGCCCGGCCCCGAGATACAGCGGGACGAGCGCCGCGGCGACCGACATCACCGAGCCCACCGACAGGTCGATGCCCTCGGTGCCGATCACCAGCGCCATGCCGAGCGCGACGATGCACACCGGCGCGGCCTGCACCAACTGCGTGCGGAAGTTGGCCGCGGAGAGGAAGTTCTGCGTGAACGCGATGTTGAACAGCAGCAGCACGACCACGGCCAGGTACACGCCGTAGTTCTGCAGCCAGCTCGTGACGCGGGCGCGGTCAGGTCTCGTCAGTGTCGCGGTCGACATCGTTGTCACCCCCTGCAGCTATCGCCGCCAGCACGTTGTCTTCGGTGACCGCGTCGCCGGCCAATTCGGTGGCGACGCTGCCGTCGCGCAGGACGACCACCCGGTCCGCGCCGTCGAGAATCTCTTCCAGTTCGGACGAAATCAGCAGCACGCCGAGCCCGTCCTGCGCCAGTTCGTCGATCAGCGCCTGCACCTCGGCCTTCGCTCCGACGTCGATACCGCGCGTCGGCTCGTCCAGCAGCAGCACTTTCGGTCCGGTGGCGAGCCAGCGCGCCAGCAAGACCTTCTGCTGGTTTCCGCCGGACAGTTCCGACACCTTCTGCTCCGGACTGGAGGCCTTGATCCGCAACCGTTCCATGAACGTCTTCACCACTCGGTCCTGTTTGGACCGGCTGACAAAGCCGAAAGTGGACAGTCGCGGCAACGCGGCGAGCACGATGTTCTCTCGCACGGACAGGTTCGGAATGATCCCGTCCGCCTTGCGGTCCTCCGCCAGCAGCGCGATCCCGGCCCGCATCGCCGCGGAGATCTTCCCGCGTTTCAACGGTTTCCCGGCCAGCAGCACAGTACCGCCGTCGAGCGGGAACGCCCCGACGACAGCCCGCGCGGTCTCGCTCCGACCGGACCCGAGAAGTCCGGCCAGCCCGACGACCTCGCCCGGCCGCACGCTCACCGAAACGTCGTGCAGTTTGTTGCCACCGGAAAGATTCGAAGCCTGCAGCAACGGTTCCTTCTCCGCATGATGCTCCTCGCCGAACGCTGTGACGCCCTCAGCGCGAATCTGCCGGATCTCCCGGCCGAGCATCATCGACACCAGTTCGATGCGCGGCAACGGCTTCAGCGGTCCACTGTGGACCACGCGGCCGTCGCGCAACACGGTGACGCTGTCGCACACCCGGTACAGCTCGTCCAACCGGTGGCTCACATAAAGCACCGCGATGTCGTCCGCGTGCAACCGGGCCAGTACCTCGAACAAGGTGTCCACTTCGCGCGGTTCGAGCGACGACGTCGGCTCGTCCATCACGACCACACCGGCCTTTGTGGACACCGCACGAGCCAGCGCGACCATCTGCTGCGCACCGACGGCGAGCGTGTGCAGCGGACGCCGCACGTCGGTGTCGATTCCGTACCCGCTGAGCAGTTCGCGGGCCTGCTCGTTCATCGCGGACCAGTCGATCAATCCGGTGCGGGTGCGCGGTTCTCGGCCGAGGAAGACGTTGCTCGCCACGCTCATCAGCGGGACGAGGTTCACCTCCTGGTAGATGGTGGAGATCCCGGCGCGCTGCGCGTCGATCGGCCTGCGGAACTCGACCGGTTCGCCGAGATGGCGCACCTGTCCCTCGTCCGGCCGGTACACGCCGGTGAGGACCTTGATCAAAGTGGACTTGCCCGCGCCGTTTTCCCCGACCAGCGCGTGGACTTCGCCGCGGCGCAGGCTGAAGGAGACGTTGTCGAGGGCCACGGTGCCGGGGAACCGTTTGGTCACCCCGGTCACCTCGAGCACCGGTGCGGTCATGGTCGCCACCTGGGTGTCGGCCGTGCTCGTCATCAGTACGCGTTCCCGACCTTCTGGGCCGCGTTCGATTCGTCGTACGAGTCGTCGGTGATGACGATGCTCGGCGGGATCGGCTTGCCGTCCTCGAACTGCTGCAGCGTCTGGAACGCCAGCTGCCCGAACCGCGGGTTGGACTCGATGACCGCGTTGTAGCTGCCGTCGACGATCAGCTGCACCGCGTTGCGGGTGCCGTCCACGGACACGACCTTCACGTCCTTGCCGGGGTTCTTGCCCGCGGTCTTGAGGGCGTTGACCGCGCCGATGCCCATCTCGTCGTTCTCCGCGTACACCGCGGTGAGGTCCGGATGGCTCTGGATCAGCTGTTCCATCACCGACTGGCCCTTGGACCGGTCGAACTCGCCGGTCTGCTCGGCGACCACGGTGAGGCCTGGCGTCTTCGCCAGCTCGTCCTTGAACCCCTTGGTGCGGTCGGTGGTCACGTTGTTGCCTGAGGAACCGAGCAGGATCGCGACCTTGCCGTTGCCGCCGGTGGACTTCGCCAGCGCGGCGGCCGCGCGGTGGCCCTGTTCGATGAAGTTGGAGCCGATGAAGGTGAGGTAGTCGGTGCACGGCTTCGACGTGACCTGCCGGTCGATGGTGACGACCGGGACCTTCTTCGCCTTCGCCGCGTCGAGCGCGGGCTGCAGCCCGTCGGAGTTCAGCGGGGCCACGATGAGCAGCTGCGCACCCCGGTCCAGCAGCGATTTGATGTCCGAGATCTGCTTGTTGAGGTCACTCTGCGCGTTCGTGGTGAGCAGGTGGTCGGCCGGGATGCCGAGCTTGCCCGCCTCGGTGCGGATGGACTGCGTCTCGGCGATCCGGAACGGGTTCGCCTCCTTCTCCGACTGGGAGAAGCCGACGATCGCGGTCTTCGGGTCGAGTTTCGGGTACCCGGTCTTGTCGAGGGTGCAGCCGTCGGCGGCCGGCGCGGCGGACGCGGCCGAGGCGGCGGGGCCGGAGCCATTGCTTTGCGCGGCCGGGGTTTCCTCGCGGCTGGTGCAGCCGGCGAGCACGAGTGCCGTGGCGGCCCCGGCGACGAGGGCGAAGCGGGCAGGGACGGACGGGGACACGGCGGACTCCTCGCAGCCGACGACTGGGGCAACCCGCTCGGCGGAGTGACGGCCGTCACCCCGCTGAGCTCCGGCTATTTTTACATCGTTGGAACAACGTTGTAAACAGGCAAAACGTCGCTACACTACGTGGTCGTCGGGGCTGGTGCGGAGAGCTTCGCGGGCTCGTGATGGGCTCTGGGCGAACGAGATGAGGAGTCAGCGTGGCCGTGACCCTGAAGGACGTCGCGACGCTGGCGGGCGTTTCGGTGAAAACCGTGTCGAACGTGGTGAACGGCTACGCGTTCGTGAAGCCCGAGAACCGGCGGCGCGTGGAAGAGGCACTGGCCGCGACCGGGTACCGGCCGAACGTCGGCGCGCGCAACCTGCGCCGCGGGCGGACCGGGTTCCTGGCGTTGATGGTGCCGGAGCTGAGCATTCCGTACTTCGGCGAAATGGCCGGGCTGGTGATCACCGCCGCGCAGCGCCGCGGGTGGAGCGTGCTGATCGAGCAGACGCAAGGGACTCGCGACCGGGAACGGGCCACTGTGGACTCATTGGGTCCGCATCTGGTCGACGGCGCCCTCGTGCATCCCGAAGCGCTCGAAGCGGACGATTTCCCCGACGCGGAAGGGAAAATCCCGCTGGTGCTCCTGGGTGAGCACGCGGTGGACGTCGCGCTGGACCGGGTGGCGATCGACAACGTGCGGGCCGCGCACGTCGCGGTGTCGCACCTGGTGTCGCTCGGCCGCCGGCGGATCGCGGCGATCGGCGCGAACCCCCAGCGCGGGACGTCGTCGCTGCGGCTCGCCGGCTACCGGGCCGCGTTGGCGGACGCTGGGTTGCGGTCGGCGGATTCCCTGGTGGAACCGGTGGCGAAGTACCACCGCGCCGAGGGAGCGGCGGCGATGAAACGGTTGCTGGCACAGGAAGAACCGCCGGACGCGGTGTTCTGCTTCAACGACCTGCTGGCCGTCGGCGCCTTGCGCTCGGCGGCGGAGCACGGGCTTCGGGTCCCCGAGGACATCGCGATCGTCGGCTTCGACAACACCGAGGAGAGCGCGTTCAGCCTCCCCGCGCTCACCACGATCTCGCCGGACAAGGCGGCTATCGCCGAGGCCGCGATCGACCTGATCGACAGCCGCCTCGCCGGTACGGAGAGTGCTGCGCCGCGCTCGGTGCAGCCGCCGTTTTCCCTGGAGGTAAGGGAAAGCACGGTCGTTTCCTAAAGGAGCCGCACCGCCAGCACGAGGATTACCGCGCTGGACAGCAAAGCGGTGCCGAGCCGTCCGCGCGGACCGGTGAGGCCGCGTCCGAGCAACGCTCCGCCGACGGCCAGCACCAGTTGCCAGCTGGCCGAAGCGGCGAACGCGGCGGCCGCGAACACGGTGCCGTTGGCCGGTCGGTCGCCGAGGACGAGCGCGGTGAAGTAGATGATGGTGGACGGGTTCAGCAGGGTCAGGCCGAGCAGCGTCGCGTACGCCCGCAGCGGATGCGGTTCCGTTGCCAGCAAAGGAGTTTCCGGGGAACGATAACGCCGGATCGCCCGGACCGCGGTCCACGCGGCGAGCAGGAACAACGCGACGGCGGAGGTCAGGCGCAGGGGAGTGGTGATCGGGGCGAGCAGCGGGGCCAGCGCGGCTCCGCCGGTGGTGGCGAGAACGGCGTAGACGCCGTCCGCGGTAGCCACGCCCATCGCCGCGGCCGCTCCGACCCGCCACGACGTGCGAGCGGTGAGTTCGACCAGGTAGACGCCGATCGCGCCGACCGGCATGGCGATCCCGTACCCGGCGACGAGCCCCGCGACGAGCGCGGCGCTCATCGCACTGCCTGGCGGATCCCTTCCTGCGCCGTCTGCTGCTTGCCGCGCGCGGCGAGACAGCGGGACGGGCAACGACGGGCGGGTTCGGTGGTCATGACCGGAATACTCGGCTGCCTGGGCGGGACTGCGCAACTGAATTTCCGCCGTGCCAGGATGGGCGGATGCCGGTTGAACTGCCTGTGCCGCTTGTGGTCCGGTACCGCGCGGTGGATCGCGAAACGGTGGGCTCCGCGCTGGTGGACACTCCGAGCCACCTCGACGCCCTCGCCGAGGACATCGCGCGGAACGGAATCCGGACGCCGTTGCGGCTCGGATTTTGCGAAGACTTCGGCACGCTCGACGGCAATCACCGGATCCCCGTCGCACTGCGGCTCGGCCTGACCACGGTGCCGGTCACCGTGGTCAGGGAGCCGAGCACTCCGCGCCCCGCGCACGCGCGACCGATGCGGGCAGCCGATTTCGCGGTGCTCGCGGCCGCGGCGGGCGAGTAGCCGCTACTTGCCGCGCGCCGCCACCTTGTCGATCACCGTCGCCACCGCGTCCGGTTGGGACCACAGCGAATAGTGACTGGCCGCCAACTCGACACAGTCCGCCCCAGCCCGCTCGGCGAGCCAGCGTTGCAAGTCCGGGTTGAGGATCCGGTCCTCTGTGGACACTGCGTAAGCGGTCGGCAGGTCGTGCCAGGCGCCAGGACCCGCGGGCACGGCGAAGCACTCGGCACGCGCACGGCGTTGCACCGCGGCCAGTGCGGTGGCTCGTTCGGGAGCCACGTCGGCGGCGAAGGCGCAGTGGAAGCGGTCCGGGTCGGGCGACGACCAGCCGTCCTCGGTGAACACCATCGCGTCGTTGCCGGGCGAGTCCGGGAACTTGCCGTTCAGCGCAGGCACGTTCTCGCCTTCGTCCGGGACATACGCCGCGAAGTAAGCCAGGGCGTTGACCTGCGGATTGTTCTTCGCCGCACCGGAAATTACTGCGCCGCCGTAGGAATGGCCGGCCAGCACGACCGGGCCATCGAAAGCGGCGGCTTCCCGGCGAACCTCGGCGATGTCGTCCGCGAGCGAGGTCATCGGCAGGTGCGCGGCACGGACCCGGTGTCCTTGCCGGTGCAGCGCGGGGATCACCTCCAGCCACGCCGACCCGTCGCTCCAAGCGCCGTGAACCAGAACGATCTCCGCCATGAATGCCTCCCCTTCGTCTGAAGGCAAGCCAACCACGGGCGGTGTCCGGGGATTCCCGGTCCCGGCGGAAAGAGGAGGATTCCGACCTCAACCCGGGCCCGAACGGCGCTATCCGACTCGGCGCCCTTGACAGCGAAGCGGCGGCCGGGACGTGCCCGGCCGCCGCTTCGCTCAGCTGTGCGTCAGCCGACCGGCGAGTGGTCGTAAATCCGCTGCTGCGGTCCGGAGACCGCGCTGAGCCCGTTGGCCCACAACCGCTGCACGCGGGAGGCTTCCTGGGAATTCGGGTTGGCGTTGTGGCAGGACGGGCCGGGGCCGCCGCCCGACATCAGTTCGGAGCACGGGCCCGAGTAGTGGTCCGGCAGGCCGAGCGCGTGGCCGGTCTCGTGCGCGGTGATCCGCGTGTTGTCGTATTGGCGGGCCTGGGTGTAGTCGATGAAGATGGTGCCGTGGCCGTGCCCGTCGGTCTGCGCGTACGAGCCGCGCGGGTCGTTGCCCTCGACGTACCGCAGCGTGGCCCCGGACGAACGCTCGACCAGCTTCACGTTGGTGACCGCGCGGTTCCAGTTCGCCGCGCCCGCGTTGATCGCGGCCCGGAACGACGGTGCGCCGGACGTCGAGTAGTAGACCGTGGCGGACGCGACGGCGGAAGGAGCCGGAGCGGCGACCGCCACGGCGCCCGAAAGCGGGGCGGCGGCCAGCGCGAGCGCCACCGCGCCGGACAGCACGAACTTCCTGGACATAAGAAAGCTCCTGGGGGGATCGGGGAGTTTTGCCGGTTTTGCGCGCGCTCAACCCAAAGTAGGCAGAAGCTCCCGGTCTGTGACCCCCCATTCGTACGGTCCGGCAACTGGTGATTTCCCAACACTAACGACGGGTTGACAATCCGGTCACCACGGCTGCATCTCGTCGTCGTCCTCGCCGGCGGCGCGCCTGCGATGCGGACCGGACGTCGGCCGGGGCGGTTCGGGCGCGGCCGGGGGCGGCGGCGGGGTGGTGCCGGGAGGCGGCACCGGCGGACGGCTGTGCGTCGCGCCGCCCGGCGGCGGCATCGGGCGTCCGTAGGCCGCGCTGCCCGGCGGGGTGGTGCTGCCCGGCGGAGGTCCCGCGTAACGGGCGGGCGGTTCGGGCCGCGGCGGCTCGGCCGGAGGTTCCGGCTCTTCCTCGGGCTCCGGCAGGTACGACTTGACCACGTTCATCATCTCGCTGTCGCCGGCGATCGGCTCGAACGCGTCGATGACGTCGCGCGACACCTGGCGCTGCGCCTTCCCGTAGGCGTCCATGATCGCCGCGGTCAGCCGGGCGCCGCCGTGCCGCAGGGCGCGGTCGTCGATCTCGAGGTTCTTGAGTGCGCCGTTCGGGGTCACCGCGACCGACACCAGCCCGTCGCCCGACTTGGCGCGGCCCTCCGCGGTGCTCAAGGTTTCCTGCAGGGCAACGCTTTTCGCCTGCATCTCGTCAATCCGCCGCTGGAAGTCGTCCAGCCACCCCTGATCGTCCACCGGCGAACGCTATCGGCCGCCCGCGCCCAGCCGGTGAACCTCGGATGGCTGACGGGCTACGAAACGACCGACATCCGCGGCGGGCCGGAGCGGTGCGGGGCAGCGCGAGCGGTAACAATGGGCAAGTGTCCGAAGAAGTCCAGGCCCGCACGCGCAACCGCTGGGGCGAGGGCGAGCGGCTGCGCGGGGAAATCCTCGCCGCGGCCAGCAGGCTCCTGTCGGAACTCGACGGCGAGGACGCGCTCACCATCCGCGGCGTCGCCCGCGCCGTCGGCATCGCCCCGGCCAGCATCTACCAGCACTTCAGCGACCGGGCCGCGCTCGTCACCGGACTCGCCGAGCACGAGTTCGGCCGGCTGCGGCTCGCGATGGAAGCCGCCGAATCCCAGGTGCCCGCCGACGACGCGGTGGGCAGGCTGCGTGCGCTGCTGCACGCGTACTGCCGGTTCGCGATGGACAACCCCGGCCATTACCGGCTGATGACCGCCAACGGGTCGAGCCGCACCTCGCCGGACGTCCGGCCGCACGGTCCGACGATCGATTTCGTCGACCAGATCAGCGCCGCGTTCGCCCGCTGCGCCGAGGCCGGGGCCGCGCTCCGGGTGCCCGCCGACCGGGCCGGGGTGATCGCGTTCGTCGGCGCGCACGGCCGCGTCGCGCTGTTCCATTCGTCCGGGAGGCAGCCGGGCGAGGACGCCGTGGTGAGCTTCGCCGACGAGCTGCTGGCGCTCATTTTCGCTTGAGCCACGGGCGGTTTCGCCCGCTTTCCCCCTCTTGTCCACGGCCATCCCGGTGATCTTTGGACCCGAGTCTGGGCAATTGTTCACGAAGTCGCCTAACATCTGTTCGGTAAGTATCCGAACACTCGTTTGGTGACTTTTCCAGGAGGCTGTGATGGCCGACGCCCGGCCCGTAGAGCAGTTCCCGATGTCGCGCGGGCGCTGCCCGTTCGACCCGCCGCCCGATCTCGACCGCAAGCTGCGCGACGAACCGGTGTCGCGCGTGCGGATCTGGGACGGCAGCGAACCGTGGCTGTTCACCCGCTACGAAGACGTCCGCGCGATGCTCACCGACCCGCGGGTGAGCGCCGATCCCGGCCGCGCCGGCTATCCGTCGCAGACGCCGGGGCTCAAGGTGCGGCGCAGCCGGTTCAAGTCGTTCATCGGCATGGACGATCCGGAGCACGCCGCCCAGCGACGGCTGCTCACCGGCGATTTCATGGTGAAGAAGGTCCAGCGGATGCGGCCGCGGATCCAGCAGATCGTCGACGAGCTGCTCGACGAGATGCTGGCCGGTCCGAAGCCCGCCGACCTCGTGCAGGCGTTCGCGCTGCCGGTGCCTTCGCTGGTGATCTGCGAGCTGCTCGGCGTGCCGTACGAGGATCGCGACTTCTTCCACCGCTGCAGCAAGATACTGGTCTCGCGGGAAGCGACCGCGGAACAGTCGCTCGCCACGGCGGAGGAACTGCTCGACTACCTCGGGCGGCTGGTGGAGAAGAAGATCGACGACCCGGCTGACGACGTGTTCAGCCGCCTCGCGACCGGTCAGGTCGCCACCGGCGCGATGACCGTCCGGGAAGCGGCTTCGATGGGGCAGCTGCTGCTGGTCGCCGGGCACGAGACCACGGCGAACATGATCGCGCTCGGCACGGTCGCGCTGCTGGAGAACCCGGACCAGCTCGCCGCGGTCCGCGACGGCGACGACGCCTTGCTGGCCAACGCGGTCGAGGAGCTGCTGCGCTACCTGACGATCGTCCACTCCGGACGCCGCCGCGTCGCGCTCGAAGACCTGGAGATCGGCGGGCAGACCGTGCGCGAGGGCGAGGGCATGGTCGCGGCCACCGACATCGCCAACCGCGACGCGACGCAGTTCCCCGAGCCGGACAAGCTCGACGTCACCCGCAAGGCACGCCACCACGTCGCGTTCGGCTACGGCGTGCACCAATGCCTCGGCCAGCCGCTCGCGCGGGTCGAACTGCAGGTGGCCTACCGGACGCTTTACCGGAGGATTCCGACGCTCCGGCTGGCGAAGCCGCTGGAGGAGCTGAAGTTCAAGCACGACATGGTCGTCTACGGGGTGCACGAACTCCCCGTGACCTGGTGAAAGGAGCCGCGAAATGAAGGTGGTCGTGGACCAGTCCCGCTGTGTCGGGGCCGGGCAGTGCGTGCTCGTCGCGCCCGAGGTGTTCGATCAGCGCGACGAGGACGGGATCGTGGTGCTGCTGCAGGAAAACCCGCCCGCGGAACTGCAGGCGCAGGCCAAGGAGGCGGCGCAGCTCTGCCCGGCGCTCGCGATCGAGGTGGACGGCTGAGCCGGCGGCCCCGGCGGTCCTTTATCCTGTAAGGGGAAAGGGGTCGCCGGTGGTCGTGTTCGCGGGGCAGGGCGACGCCCGCCGTTCGATGGAACTGCTGTGGCGCGCGGGCAGCGAACCGCGCAGCGCGCCGGGGCCGAAACCCGCGCTGAGCGTGGACCTCATCGTGAACGCGGCGATCGAGCTCGCCGATGCCGAGGGCATGGCGGCGTTGTCGATGCGCGCGGTCGGGGAGCGGCTCGGGCGCACGGCGATGGCGTTGTACACGTACGTGCCGAGCAAGACCGAGCTGATCGACTTGATGTGCGACCAGGTGTTCGGCGATCTGCGCGACGACCACGAGCTGTCCGGCGGCTGGCGGCCCGCGTTGCTCGAACTGGCCGGCGACCTGTGGGACTTCCATCTGCGTCACCCGTGGCTGCTGCAGGTGTCCTACGCGCGGCCGGTGCTCGGTCCGGGGGAGTTCCGGATGCAGGAAACGGTGCTGCGGGTGCTGTTCGCGACCGGTCTGCCCGCCGGCCAGGTGCGGCGGCTGGTGGGCGCACTGCTCAACGTCGTGCGCGGCGCGGTGCAGATCGCCGCCGAATCGCGGTTGGCGCTGAAGGAAACCGGACTGTCCGATGAGGACTGGTGGCGCGCGCGGACGTCCGCGCTCGGCGAGCTGGCCCCGGATCTGGCGGAGCGATACCCGAACGTCGCGCGGCTGGGCGAGGAGAATTCGCCGCCACCGCCCGCCGGAGTGTCCTATTTGGAGCACGAAGCCCGGTTGAGCTTCGACGCCGGCGTGGCGGTGCTGGCGGACGGGATCGAGGCGGCTATCGCTTGCGCGCCTCGATCAGATACCGAGTAGTCGTCGCGACGAACGGGCCGTTCTGAAGTTCCTCGTGCAGCTCGCGCAGGCGCGGCAGGTATTCGTCCACAGTGAACCCCGGCACCATCCAGATCACCTTGCGCAGGAAGTAAATCACCGCGCCGATGTCGTGGAATTCAGTGCGGAGTTCCTCGAAGCGCAGGTCCACTACCTCGAGCCCGGCCCGCTCCGCTGCGGCTTTGGCGTGGTCTGGATGCCGGCCGTTGCGTACTTCCGGCGGCTGCGGTCCGAGGAAGTACTCGACCAGCTCGAACACGCTCCACGGCCCGACCTGTTGCGACAGATAGCGGCCGCCGGGCTTGAGGACGCGCTTGATCTCGTCCCACCACACCGTGACCGGGTGCCTGCTGACGACCATTTCGAATGTGTTGTCCTGAAACGGAAGCGGCGGCTCGTCCGTGTCCGCGACGACGGTCGCGCCGCGGGGTTCCAGCAACGCGGCCGCCTTCTCGAGATTCGGCGGCCACGATTCGGTGGCGACGGTGAGCGGGGGCAGGACCGGCACACCGGCCAGCACTTCGCCGCCGCCGGTCTGGATGTCCACAACGGACTGGACGTCCCGCAGTCGTTCGCCGAGCAGCCGCTGATATCCCCAGGACGGCCGCTGCTCGCTGGCCCGGCCGTCGAGCCAGGAGAAATCCCAGCCGTCGACCGACACCGACGCGGCCTCGTCCACCAGTTCGTCGAAGGTGCGCATCCGGTGATCGTCACAAATTCGGCGCGGGCGAGCCACTCGATTTTTGCCGCTGCCCGTCGAAGAACTCCCGCGCGGACAGGGGTGCCCACAGCAGGGCAACGATGACGAGCTGCACCGCGCCGACGACCGGGACGACCGCGTGGAACATCGGCGAGGACGACCAGGAGACGGCGCTGAACACCACGGACAACAGCTGGGAGACCGTCGTGAGACGGCGGGTCCACCGTCGCGCGGTGGCCAGCTTCCAGACCAGCAGCGCGCACAGCATCAGCAGGACGCCGTGGAACACCGCGCCGGAAACCACCGCGACATCGACGGACCGGTCGATCTCCGCCGCGGCGAACTCGGGGTGCTGGGACGCGATCTGCACACGCAAGGTGTCCCGGCTCGACCACATCACCACGGGCACTACCAGATGAGTGATCGCCACGACGGCCAGCAGCGCCCGCGCCCACTGCACTGGCGTCGGCACTGGTCGCTCCCGGATCACTGCTCCTCCTCGCTTTCCCGCACGTGCCGCGCGCGGCGCCAGCGAGGACCGGTTCCGGGCGGGCTCGTGACCGTGCCGCCGCGTTCCGCCCACGCCTGGTTGAGCCGGGTGACCAGCTCCAGCGCGGTGGTCACGTCCCGGTCCGGCCAGTCGGCGATGACCTCCGAGAAGACGGCGGCACCCGCCTCGATCGTGGTGGCGATCTCCGCACGGCCCTCGTCGGTCTGCCGGACGAGGAACGTGCGGGAATCGCTGGGATCGGGCTCCGCGACGACCTGCCCCGCCCGTTCGAGCGCGGCGAGGTGGCGGCTGGTCGCCGAGGCGGTGAGCCCGAGTTCGGCGGCGATCGCGGCGGGCCGGACGGGTTCCCGGGCGGCGACGGTCCCGAGCACCTGGATCCGGGTCAGGTCCAGGCGCCGGGAGAGCTGGCGGTGGCCCCGGTCGATGAGTTCCATGACCGCGCGGGCCAGGTCCGCAGAGTCGTTTCGTTGCGACACGAAACGACTTTATCAGAAGACGGAGGTCTACCGCCGCTGCGGAGCTGGCGGCACGGGTTTGGCGGCGACCACCGCGGCCAGCGGAACGACGACCAGGCCGCGTTTGGTCTCGACGGTGCAGGTGTCGGCGTCGCGGGCACGCAACGGACCGAGGGCGTCGGTGAACCCGCCCTCGATCCGGTATCGCACGACAACCCGCGTGCCCAGCGGGAGTTCCGTCAGCGGAGTCACTGCGCGAGGTGCGCGTTCAGCTCGTCGTCGCTCGGCTCGACGAGGTGGCTGCCGTCCGCGAAGACGATGGTCGGGATGCGGCGAGCGCCGTCCTGCAGTTCGCGTACGCGGGCTTCGGCGGCGGGGTCGGCCTCGACGTCGACGTAGTCGTACTCGACGCCCTTCGCGTCGAGCAGCGCGCGGCTGCGCTTGACGTCCGGGCACCAGCTCGCGCCGTAGACGATGGGGTTGCTCATGACACTACCTCCGAGGGGACGACAGCGGGTTTGTCTTCGGCCGCACCGGGTTCCGGGTGGCCGAGGAAGGTGAGCCAGTCGCGGAACACGCGGTGCACGGCTTCCGCGCCGACGGGTTCGCCGGGTGCCGGGAATTCTCGCGGATGCAGCAGGAAGCCGCGCTGCTGCGGTCCGCCGAGCCCGCCGTGCGAGCCGACGTGCCGTTCGAACGGCGAGGACTGGTCGGAGTCCGCGTCGTACCGGCTGTTGATCATGATGTCCGCGCAATGCGGGAAACTGTCGACGCGCTGGACCAGGTCGGCGGCGTACGGACCGTAGTCGGCCAGCGGGTCTTCGCCGATCACGACCCCGGTGGCCAGCCGCTTCAAACCGTCGCGACCGAGCACCACTGGACCGAATTCGCGGCTGCGGACCAGCAGGAACCCGACGCCGTCGTGGTCGACCAGCGTCGGCAGCAGGTCCGGGTACTCGCGTTCGATCGTCTCCAGCTCGACCCGGCCCTCGTGCTCAGTGAACGACACCATCGCCAGATGCCCGGACACGACCGCGACGACCCCGGGAGCCACCCGCGTGACCTGCCCCGGCGAGCCAGTCGCGGTGCGCGGCCGGTTGTCGGATCCTTCCGCGCCTTCGACCCGGGCCCGCAACCGTCGCGCGATCAAGCCGCCGGTCGCGGTCGCTTCGGCGAGTGCCGCGTTGACCTGCCAGCTTTCCGCCTGTCGCCGCTTTCCTTGCTCGGCAACGGGTTCGCCGCCGCAGAGCCGTCCGACGAGCGCCTCAATGGTTTCGCCGAACCGGTCGACGAACGCCTGGCCTTGGGTTTGCCCGTGGTCGGACAGCCCGACGATGTGGTACTTCCGCGGCGAGAGCCGACCGGCCCGCAGCAGCCGCGCGAATTGCTGGTCGATTGACCGCAGCACCTCCAGCGTGTCGAACCGTTCGATGCCGGAATGGTGCGCGACCTCGTCGTAGCCGAGGAAATCGGCGTACACCACCGGCCGTCCGGCGAGCATGTCGCCGATGATCGCGGACACCACGACGTCGCGTGCGATCACCGTCGTGCCCGGCCGGGCGAGCGGGTAGACGCCGCCGCGCGGAATCCGCGGCAGCACTCCCGCGCGCCGCTGTTTGGCCGCCGCGGACAGTTCACGGACGACGTCGGCGAGCGCGACCCCGAAGGTGCGCAACACGTTGACCGGATTGGCGAAGTAGGCACGGTACCCAGCGCCGACCCGGTCCCGGCGACGCTTGCGCGGCGTGAGCACCGGAACCGAACTCATGGTCAGGCTGACGTGCGGGGCGTCGCCGGAGAAGAGGTTGCCGTGGCTCGCGCCGCCGATCGACAGCAGGCCGCGCCCGTCGCTGTGCCGCCGCTCGATCTCCGCCGCGTCGGACGGATGCGCGCACGCCATGACGTGGTCGCGGTCCTTTTCGTACCAGCGGAAACCGAGGATGTCGTGGTTGGAACCGTGCAGGATCCCGCAGACGCTCGCGCCGGTCTGCGAACTCCAGTCGGTGTGCCAGCGGGTGAGCGAATGCGTGCCCTCGGACAGCCACTTGGCGAAGGTCGGCATGTCCCCGTCCCGCACGGCGCGGCGGACGGTGTCGTAACCGAGCCCGTCGATCTGCAGGAAGACCACGCCGGGCGGTTGGTCGGCGAAGTCGGTGCGGTGCTTCGCTTTCCGCAGGCGGCGAGCGGCGCGCCGGAAGAAGATCTCGTCCTCGTCGACGGCCAGCACGCTGGAGATCACCGCGCCCACCGCGGACATCGCGACGGTGATGACGACCGCCGTCGAGAACCCGTGCAGCTCAACGCCGGGTACGGCCTGGAGGATCGCCAGTGCCGCGGCGCTGAGCAGGATGTACGTGCCGACGCCGAGGGTGAAGTACGCGATCGGCCACGCCACCCGCACCACGAGCGGCCACACCACCGAGACGAGCAGTCCGAGGATCAGCGCGCACACCGTCGGCTGCCACCACGACTGCATCGTGAAGCCGTCGAGCCACGCGTCGAGCAGCCGCAACGCCCCGGTGACCGCCACCCAGACCAGCAGGACCCGCGCGACGACCCGGCCGCCGCGCAGCAACCGGCCCTTCGCCGGAGCAGGTGTCGTCATCGATGTCCTCCCGTCTGATGGGCCGCCCGTTTCTTGGAGATCAGCGTGGTCAGCACGGTCACCAGCAGCACCAGGACGGTCGCGAGCAGCGTCGCGATCAGCGGCGAGTCGAAGATGCCGCCGCTGAGGATGCCCAGCAGCGAGTACGCCACCGCCCACAACACGCAGGCCAGCAGGCCGGACGGGAGGAACTTGCGCCAGGGATAGCCGAGCGTGCCCGCGGCGAGCAGCACCGGGATGCGTCCGGCGGGCACCAGGCGGCCGATCACCACGAGCTGCCAGCCGCGTCTCGCGAACTGCTCGCGGCCTTTCGCGAGGCGTTCGGCTTGTTGTCGTCGTTCCACGAAACGCAGGAGGGGTTCACTGCCGAATCTCGGGACGGCGAAGGTGATCACGTCGCCCAGGTACGCGCCCGCGACCGCCAGCAGGATCACCAGCGGGAGCGAGAGGTGGTCGGTGGTCATCGCGACCGCGGCCGCCGCGCCGACGAGCGCGCCGGTCGGGACGATGGGGATCACGGAGCCGAGCAGTACTCCGCCGAACAGCGCCGGGTAGCCGATCGCTGACGGGTCTGTCCAATTCACCCGCGCTCCTCGCGAGTGGGGAGCAGGACGTCGGAGCCGGGGCGGGTGTGCAGGACCTCGGTGTCCAGGCCTAGACAGCGGACGTGGTGCGCGAAGGTGCGCGGGGGTTCCACGAGGAGCTGGCGCATCTTGGCGGTGCGGTGGATGCCGGGGACGGCGAGCGTGCCCCAGTGGACCGGGACCGCCGTGCGGGCCTGGAGGAGAGCGGCGGCTTCGGCGGCTCGTTCCGGGGTGAGGTGGCCTGGGCCGAGGTTCGGGCCCCAGCCCCAGACGGGGAGGAGAGCTACGTCTACCGGGCCCAGGTCGGCCATGCCGGGGAAGAGGTCGGTGTCGCCTGCGGAGTAGATCCGCTGGTTATCGGCCTCGAGGAGGTGGCCGAGGGCGGGGCTTTGCGGGCCGTGGGTGAGGCGAGGGCCCCAGCGGTGGCCGGAGTGGACCGCTTCGGTGGCGGTGATGTTCATCGGGCCGCTGGTGATGGTTTGGCCTGGGGAGAGTTCTTCCACCTCGGTGAAGCCTCGTTTGGCCAGCCAGGAGCCTGCGCCTCGGGGGACGACGATTCTCGTGTGCTTGCCGAGGAGTTTCAGGGAGGGGAGGTGGAGGTGGTCGCCGTGGAGGTGGGAGATGAGGACGACGTCTACTGCGGTCCAGGCGGAGACGTCGGGTTTGGGGGCTACTCGGGTTAGCGGGCCTACCCAGCGGGTGAGGACTGGGTCGGTGAGGGCGACCTGGCCGGCTAGTTCCACGCGGGTGGACGCGTGGCCTAGGAAGTGGAGGTTCGGGCTGGTCACGGGTTCGAGTATTGCTGGATGTGCGGCTGGATGCTCGGTGGAGTGGTGGGGGGCACCCTTTGGGGCTGTTGGTTTGCTTGGCGGCTCGTCGCCTGGCGGCGACATCGCTTGGTGGTTGCGTGGGGCACCCCGAAGCTTGATTGTGCTGACGGGCGGTGGGTGCTTGTCAAGGCGGGAAAGATGCCTTGACAAGCACCCACCGACCGCAGGGAGGCTTCGTATCGGGGTGCGGGGGAGGGGCTGGGTGCCTCGCTCGTTGGGTGCATCTGCTGCGGTTGGTTGTCTCGCTCGTTGGGTGCATCGGCTGCGGTTGGTTGTCTCGATCGTTGGGTGCGCCGGGTGGGGTTGGGTGCCTTGATGGTTGGGTGCGCCGGGTGCGGGTGGGCTGGGTGTCTCGATAGCGTGCGCACCGGCTGCGGCTGGGTCCTTCGATGCATGGGTGCATCGGTGCGGCTGGGTGGGGGTGGGGGCTTGCGCCCCAATGTGGCATTGGGTGCGTCAGATGCACCCAATGTGGCGTTCGGTGCGTGGGATGCACCCAATGCCGCATTGGGCGCATCCCGGGCGCGGTGGCGGGCTGGTCGTGGGTCGTGAGGGGAACCCTCACGGAATCAGAGTTCCTCAGGGTTCCCCTCACGTACTCGTCAGTGTGGCGTTGGGCTGGATGGGGCGGGGATGTGCAGGGATTTGGTGCCTAGGCCCGTTGCGTTCAGGTGGAAGCGCGGGGTTGCGCCGAGCGGGACGTGGGGGGTGCCGGTGCAGCCTGGGTGTTGCATGGGGTTAGCAGCGGGTGGGGTCGGTTCGGCGGTGAGCTGTGCGGCGCGGACTCGGTCCAGTTCTTCGTCTGTGTACCGAGCGGATTCGTGGTGCCAGTTCGCGATGCCGGTCATCAGGTTCTTCAGCAGGTCCGCGTAAGCGGTGAGTGTGTCGCGTGCTTTTGTGTCCAGGCCGTAGTCGGCGAAGAGGCCTGGCAGGCCTACGTCTGCTGCGTGGCGGAACTCGGCGAGTCTGGCTTCCGCCAGATCGGCGACGATGCGGATGGCTCGGTCTTGCTCGACTTCCAGGAAGGACCGTACTACCAGCACCGCGTTGTGCAGGGTGCCTTCGTACTCGATTTCCTTGCGGTAGGAGAACAAATCGTTGATCAGCCAGGCGTAGTCGGCGGCGGAGTCTTCCAGTGCTTCGATGACTCGGTTCCGGTGGATTTCCTCGGGGACGGTGCGGCTGTTGGTCAGCCTGCTGACACTCACCACCAGGTCGGAACCGAAGGTGCGGCGGCGCATCTCGACGTAGTCGATGGGGTCGGGGATGCGGTTTTGGGCTTGCGTGGCCGCTTCCCATACCCAGGCGTCGATCATCGACTCGACCGTGGCGCGGAAGGTTTCGCGTTCCGTGGGGCTCAGGGGGCCGGTGGTGCGTTGCCAGAGGTCTGCTAGACCGGTTTCCAGCGCGGTTTGCGGTGGGGGTGGCGGGTCGCCGTTGGTGGGCATGAAGAGTTTGAGGCGTTCGGTGGTCAGTCTGGTGGCGGACAGGTCCGGCGAGAGGACTTCTGTGTAGTAGTCGTCGGCGTAGGTGCCCCAGGTGAGCCAGTCGTTGGTGAGGGACATCTGCTCCGGAGGCGCATCGGGGCAGATGCCTGCGGTGGCCAGGGGCACGTCGGACGCGCGCAGGCGGGCGGTGTCCCAGGCTCCCTCGGACAGGAGACCTATGCGGCGTGGCCAATCGGCGATTTTCTTGCGTTCCGCGGAGAGGTGCGGGCTGAGTCGCAGGGGGAAGGGCAGGG
This sequence comes from Amycolatopsis sp. La24, assembly GCF_029087445.1. Lineage (NCBI taxonomy): Bacteria > Bacillati > Actinomycetota > Actinomycetes > Pseudonocardiales > Pseudonocardiaceae > Amycolatopsis > Amycolatopsis sp. La24. The sequence continues at coordinate 59,995 of NZ_JARACH010000039.1, read as the reverse complement.
GCAGGGCGGGCAGAGTGACTGGGCCCAGTTGTTCGTGAGGGTGGTGCGCGAAAGATCGTGCGCGTTGCGGGGCGGTGGTGGCGACGGAGCGGAAGATGCGGGCGGCGGAGGTGCCTAGTCCGGAAGGGCCGCCTAGCAACTCTGGGCCGCCTCGGGCCTCTAGGGCGCCTTCGTTCATGTAGCGGCTCGAGCGCAGATGCCATTCGTGTCCGCCGGATTGCCAGTCTTGCAGGCCTTTGACGTACGCGAAGGTTTCGGCTCGTCCGGCTGGTTCTACGCCGTGTTCGTCGAAGAGGGCGGGGACTTCGGTGAGGGCGGTGTGTTCGAATTGGTGCAAGCGCGAGGTTAGCAAGTCGTTTACCGCGTCCGCGGCCTCTTGAGTGGTGCAGCCCAGGAACTTTTCGAAGACCAGGACGCTGTTGGAAAGTTCGCCTTCGTCCTCGACTTCGCGCTGGTAGGAGAAGAGGTCGTTGCGGAGGTGCACGGCGTCGGCGAAGCAGTCGCGCAGGACTTCCATCGGGCGTTTCGCCGCGATTTCGTCCGGGACCTCGGCGTTCAGGGAGTGTTCGATCAGGTTCGCCGACCAGGGGGCGCCGCCGACTTTGCGGCGCATGGCGACGTATTCGATCGGGTTCGCGACCCGGCTTTCGTTGATGTTGGCCAGTTCCCAGAGGGATTCGTCGAGGAGGTTGCGGGTGCTTTCGCGGAAGCGTCGCCGCCAGGCCGCGGACCGGTGCGGGACAGTGCGGTTCCACAGATCGGTCAGGCCGCGTTCGACGGGGTTTTCCGGGGTTTCGGTGATTTCGCCTTCGGCGGGCATGAAACGAGCGATCCGGTCCAAATAACCGCGGGCGTGTTCGATGTCGCCGGTGCGTTTGAACAGTTCCAGGAAATGGTCGTCGAAATAGAATACCCAGACGTACCAGTCCGTGACGAGGTCGAGTTCCTGTGGGGTGGCGTCGGGATGGGTGTAGGAACACAAGAGCGCGTAGTCGTGGGAGTCGAGGTCGTGCTCGTTCCAGATGACGGTGCCGTGCTGGGGCACGTCGATCATGTCCATCGTGTACGCCCATGCCTTGCTGTGCTTCCGCGCGCCGTCCAGGTGCGGGTTCAGCCGGGCCGGGTACGACAGATAGAACTCGGGCAGGACGAACGGCTGCACGCGGGCTCCCCTCGCGGTCGCGGGTACCGACACCACGAGGCAAACAGACCGCACCGGCGCGGCGGAAGGCCCGCCACTCCGGCGAACCGGGCGGTCGCCCGGGCGGCCTAGCGGGGGCTGGCGCGGGATCGCCCCTGAGTGCTGTCGCGTCGCTCGTCGGTGCGGGGCGCGCCGACATCCGGGTAGGGACGCGGTAACCGGTGCGAACGACCGCACGGGCGGCCCGAACAGCTTATTGCAACGTGTGCAAACTGGAGTATTCTCAGTTTTTCACACGATGGCAAAGCGGCCCGGATCCCCGTGGCGGCCCTCTTCGAGACGACTCGGCACGGCGGCGAGAGAAGGCCGCACGCGTGGGCCGTCGTGCCCAGGGGCCGCGGCGCTGTCCCGTCCTAGGAGTGACGCTCATGTCGCCTGGTCCCCTGGCTTCTCGTTCTGGTCCACGACGGTGCGGCGCGCTGGTCGCGGCCGTAGTGCTCGTCGCGGCCGCGCTCCCGCAAGGCGTCGCCGTCGCGGCGACGACGTCTGGCGGAGTGCTGTACCGGCCCAGCACCGCGAGTGGTTCCACCGAAGACGCGAGCTATCCGCGGGTCATCCGCCTCGAACACAACGGCGGCGCCAACGGCACGCTGCTCGCGACGTTCTCCCATTCCGGCACCGGCGTCGGAAAGGCGAACTTCCCGATCTACCGCTCGACCGACAACGGCGTGACGTGGACTTCCTCGCCGATCAGCACGGTCACCGACACCCAGCACGGCTGGGACCTCGACGGCCCGACGCTCTACGAACTGCCGCGCGCCGAAGGGTCGCTGCCAGCCGGCACCCTGCTCGCCGCGGGCACCGCGTGGAACCACGGCGACTACACGCAGCAGGCGGTGGAAGTGTTCGCGTCCACCGACCAGGGAGCGAGCTGGACCTACCGCAGTTCGTGCGCGGCCGAGTCCGGCATGGCCAACACGATCGGGCATGGCATCTGGGAGCCGGAGTTCGAGACCACCAGCCACGGTCTCGTCTGCTACTTCTCCGACGAACGCCCGTCCTCGAACGGGTACGCCCAGGTGCTTGCGCACACCGTCTCCGCCGACGGCGGCCTGACCTGGGGCAGCGAGGTCTACGACGTCGCGGTGCAAAACGGTGTCGACCGGCCGGGGATGGCCACCGTCGTCCCGTTGCCCAACGGCTCCTACGCGATGACCTACGAGGACTGCAAAGCCGGTGCCGATCCGGACCAGGCCTGCGACGTCTACATCAAGACCTCGGCGGATGCCGAATCGTGGAACCCCGGCAGCCTCGGCACCCGGATCGAAACCGCTGACCACCGCTTCCTGCTGCACACGCCGTACCTGACGTGGTCGCCCGCCGGCGGCGCGAACGGGACACTCGTCGCGTCCGGACAGCGGGTCGTCGCGGGCACCGACGGATCGCTGTCCGTGCAGCCGGAAGACGGGCACGTGCTGTTCGTGAACCGGAACCTCGGATCCGGTGCCTGGCAGGAGATCACCACGCCGGTGACGACCGCTCCGACCGGCGGCTACGACGCGGGCGAGACGGCGTGCGCCGGGTACAGCTCCCCGTTGCTCGGCGCGTCGTCGGGCAACACCTTCCTGATGCTCGCGGGCACCCACCTGTCCACCGGCAAATGCGAAACCGCCTTCGGCACGGCGACGCTGCCGAACGCGCAGGGCCAGATCACCGGCCCCGCGGGCAAATGCGTTGACGTGAACACCAACACGTCCGTCAACGGCAACGCGGTGCAGCTCTACACCTGCGGCATCGCGACCGGTCAGCAGTGGTCTCTGGAAACCGACGGCACGATCCGCGCCTTCGACAAATGCCTCAACATCGTCGGCGGCAGCACTGCCAACTTCGCCAAGGTAGAGCTGCGCGACTGCCTTGGCACGCCTGCACAGCAGTGGCAGGCACGGGCCGACGGATCGATCTACAACCCGCCATCGGGCCGCTGCCTGGACGATCCGCAGGCCCAGACGGCGGACGGCACGCAGCTGCAGATCTATGACTGCAATGGGCTGTTCACTCAGTCCTGGCACATTCCTGCTTGAGAGGAAAGGGCGGTCAGCTCAAGCTGGCCGCCCTTTCCCACGAACGGTCACTCCCGCGCGCCGCGCCGGTTCAATTCCTCCACCACAGCCGCGTCGACGAAGGTCCGCGCTGCCGTCCGGCCTTCGACCTCCAGCCACAGATGCAGCCGCGCCGGGCCGCCCGGTGCCGGGACAGTCAGCGGGAACGCGTCGCTGAGCCGGAACGGTTTCGCTTGCGCGGCAACGGAATCCATCGACTCCGGGAGAGTGCGCGAGCCAGCCGCTCCCCACCCCGCGTGCAGTGTTCCCGCGATCGGTTCCGTCCCGGTGTGCGACACGTGCACGTCCAGGGTCAGCGGCTCCGCGGGAACCGGCAGGTCCGCGCCCGCGTGCGCCGGGACCAGGTCGACTACCAGCGTCGTCGGCGCGAACGCGTCGGCCGGGTCGAGCCCGCCCCAGTCCTTGGGCCGCCGGTGTGCGTCCAGCAGGCCCGCCATTTCGTGTTCCACGTCGGTCAGTTCGGTGTAGATGTAGCCGGAAAACCGGTCGTGCCTGCGGATTTCCTGCGTCTGCCAGCGCACGTGCCACGCTCGTTCCAGGCTGGTGAATCCCGCGCCGTATTCGCTGTTCAGCACCGGCACTCCGGAGCGCGGGAAGCTGGCCGAGCCGTAGAACGATTTGTCGACAAGGAAGTCCGCCCGAAGCTTGACCTCGAAGGACTCCCGTTCGCCGGACGCGAGCGCGGCGAGGTTGTCCGCCCAGCGGCGCGGGTCTTCGTCGTAGTAGTGCCAGTCGACCAGATCCGTCTTCACGTGCGCCCAGCCGGAGTTCTCCACGATCGGGCGGGTGTCGTCGAGCGAGCGCAGGAGGTCGTAAGCGTGCGTTGCCGCGGCGGCGCGCTCGGGGCTGCCCGGGATGTCCCAGTCCAAGCCCCATTCTTCGTTGTACAGCCCCCAGATGACGATCGAGGGATGGTTGCCGTCGCGGCGCACGAGGCCCGGCAGCTGTGCCTCGAAAGCGGCGGCCGCGGCCGGGCTGAACCGGCTGGGGGCGGGCGGTTCGGCCCACACCAGCATCCCCATCCGGTCCGCGTGGTGCAGCCAGCGCGGCTCCTCGGGCTTGAGATGCTTGCGCACCAGGGAAAAACCGAGTTCCCGGGCCAGTTCGAGGTCGCGGACCAGCGCTTCGTCGTCCGGTGCGGTGAGCCCGCTCTCCGGCCAGTATCCCTGGTCGAGCACCCCGCGCACGTACAGCCGTTCCCCGTTGAGATACAGCGCTTCGCCGCGGGTTTCGATCCGGCGCAGCCCGCCGGTCACGGTCAGCCGGTCGGCGTCGTCGCCCTCGCCGACGGTCAGCGCGATGGAGTACAGATGCGGTGATTCCGGGCTCCACAGCTCAGGGGCGGGAACGTCCAACCTGCCGGAGAACCGACCGTCGCGCACTGGGAGTACGGTCTCGCGGCCTTCGAGTTGAGCGACCACGACCGCAGTCTCCGGAGCGTCGCCAGCGAGGTCACCGGTGATGTCGAAGCCGGTCAGTGAATCGCCGCGCACGGAAACTTCAACGGCGTACGTGCGCCCGCGGGCCTCCAGCCAGACGCTCTGCCAGATCCCGGACGTCGGCGTGAACGAAACGCCGTCGTAGTCGTCCCGCGGGATCGAACGCTGTTTGCCGTGCGGAATTTCGCGTTTGTCCGCCGGTGCCTCGACTTCCACGGTCAGCTCGGCGGGGCGGCCGGGTTCGAGCACCTCGGTGACGTCGAACTCGAACGAGTTGTACCCGCCGACGTGCGAGCCGATGGGCACGCCGTCGATCGAGACGGCCGCCCGGTGATGCACGGCGCCGAAACACAGCACCACGCGGCGTCCGCTCCACTCCGGCGGAACCGTGACCGTACGGGCATAGAGCGCGCGCGGCAGCCAGGTCCGCTGCACGCCGGAAGCAGCGGTCTCCCAGGCGAACGGGACGATGATCGACTCGGGAGCCCCGTCGTCGGCGATGAACCGCCAGCGGCCGTTGAGGCTCAGCCACCGCGCGGACCGGTCCCGGTCGGGGCGCGGGTATCCGGGCCGGGGAACCGCCTCTTCGCTGCGCGGGTCGGCGGCGTTCTCGGCAATCGTCATGTGTGTCAGCCCTTTACGCTTCCGGCGAGGATGCCGTTGATGAAATGCTTCTGCAGCACGATGAACAGGATCAGGAGCGGAACGAGCGCGATCGACGCGGCGGCGAGCAGTTCGCCGGTGACGGTCGCGTAATCCGATCCCACGCGGTTGCCCGAGATGTTCTGGGCGAGCGTCGAGAGAACGACCTGGAGCGTGGCCATCCGGCTGGAGCTGGCCGCCACCACCGGCCAGACGAAATCGTTGTAGATGTTCATGATCGTCAGCACGCCCAGTCCGGCCAGCCCCGGCCGGATCGCCGGGACGACCACCCGCCAGAAGATGCCGAACTCGCCGCAGCCGTCCACCCTGGCCGCGTCGAGCAGTTCGTCCGGCACCGCCGCGATCACCTGGCGCATCCAGAAAATCGCGAACGCGTCGACCGAACCGGGCAGGATCAGCGCCTGGTAGGTGTTGACCCAGCCGAGTTCCTTCATCTCCAGCAGCAGCGGGATGACGAGCACGATCGTCGGCAGCATCAAGGTGAGCAGCACCGCGCCGAAGATCAGGTTCCGGCCCGCGAAGCGGTACTTCGCGAACGCGTAGGCCGCCAGCGGCGCGCAGAACATCGTGATCGCGCCCTTCGCCGCGAGCACGACGGCGGTGTTGAGAAAGCCGCTGCCGATCGGGACGTCCTGGAACATCCCGCGGAAATTGGCGAGGGTGAACGTCGCCGGGTCGAATCCGAGCGGATTCCGGATGATCTCGCCCGCCGGTTTGAACGAGGACAGGATCGCCCACACCACGGGCGCGAGCAGCGCGACGGTGAGCACGAGCAGGAACGCGTGCGAGCCGAGCAGCGGGCGGGCGGACTTCCGCCGCTCCCGGACGTCGAGGGTGGTCATGTCAGTCCTCCGCTCGCAGCAGCCGCACGAAAAGCAGCGACACCGCCATCACGATGATCACCAGGAGGAACGAGTTCGCCGCTCCGGTGCCGAGATCCGCGTGGGTGATGTGGTTGTAGAGGTAGAGCCCGGCCGTGGTGGTCGAGGTGTACGGCCCGCCCTGCGTCACCACGTACGGCTCGGCGAACATCTGGAACACCGCCAGGGTCTGCAGCACGACGCTGAACATCAGCGACCGGCGCAGCAGCGGAACGGTGATCGACCACAGTTGCCGCATCCGGCCCGCCCCGTCGAGCGAGGCCGCTTCGTACAGCCCGCGGTCGATCTGCTGGAGTCCGGAAAGGACGATCAGCACGACGAACCCGGTGGTCTTCCAGAGAAACAGCAGCGCCAGCGTCGGCTTCGCCCATCCGCTCGTGACGAGCCAGCCGACCGGCGGCAGCCCGACCGCGCCGAGCACCGCGTTCACCGCGCCGTTGTTCTGGTCGAACAGCACGATCCAGATCTGCGCGACCGCGACCAGCGGGGTCACGAACGGCACGACGAACGCCACGCGGTAGAACCCGCGCAGCCGTTTGATCGCGTTGAGCAGCACTGCCACGAGCACCGCCAGCACGATCTGCGCCGGGACGATCAGCAGCCACAGCACCCCGGAATTGCCCAGCGACGACCAGAAGCCGTTGCTGGTCAGCAGATACCGGTAGTTGTCGAAACCGATCCAGTGCGCGGCGCCGGAACCGTGCCAGTCAGTGAAGCTCAGGCGCAGCGTGAAGAACAACGGGTAGACGCTGAAAGCCAGGAACACCAGCACGAACGGCAGCACGAACAGGTAGGGGGCGAGGCGGCGGCGCCACGCGAAGGCGCGCCGCCGCGGTTTTCCGGCCCGCGGTCCGACGGACGGAGACGGTTCCCGGAAAACCTTCGCCTCGGCAGTAACGGAGCGGGTGGTCATTTGCGGTCGATCAGGTTGGTCTGGATGTCTTTGCTCGCCTTGTCGATCACCTGCTGCGGAGTCAGGGCGCCGTCCAGCATCTTCTGCAGATCAGTGCCGAGGTAGTCGACCGCGCCCGACCACCAGGCCGGGATCGGCGCTCCGCCGGGGATTTCCCGGCCCGCTTCGACGGCGGTCTTCCAGACGTCCTGGCCGCCCATCGCGTCGATCGGCCGGAACAGCGGCTTCGCCGGATCGGCCGCGGGCAGGTAGGCGGGGACCGACGTGTTCAGCCCGCCCGGATAGACCGCGTTCGGACCGTAGACCGCGGTGTAGCCCGCCTGGTCGAACATCAGGAAGCGGTAGAACAGCCAGGACAGCTTCGGGTTCTTGGCGTCCTTGGGGATGACGAACGACGAACCGCCCATCGCACCGCTGCGTGCGCCGCCGGCGTTCCACGCGGGCAGCGGCATCGCCCGCCAGTCGCCCTTCGTCGCGGTCAATTGCTGCTGCGGGGCGAAGTCGAACCAGATCGCCCACGGGTAGAAGACCTCGTCGCCGGAGTCCAGCGCGCTCACGTCGCTGGGCTTGAGGTACTCCGCGCGGGTGCCGAGCCCTTCCTTGCGCACGGTGTCGAGCCAGGTCAGGATCTGGTGGTACGGCGGGGAATTCAGCCGCAGCTTGCCGTCCGGGCCGGCGAGGCCGGTGCCCAGCTGGCTGGCGAACATCTCCAGCTGGAGCTGGCTGTTGAAGGCGTTCTGTTCCAGGTGGATCGGCTTCGCGCCCGGCTTGAACTGCTGGTACTTCTTCGCCGCGGCGAGCAGATCGGCGTAGGTCTTGATGCCGTTCGGGTCGATTCCGGCGGCGCTCAGCGCTTTCGCGTTGTAGAACAGCAGCCCGGGGTCGAGGTCGAACGGAACGCCGTAGATGCCGCCGTTGACGGTGTTGACGTCGACCTTCTGCTTGGCGATGTCCTTGGTGTAGGGCGCGAGCACGTCTTTGAGGTTCCACAGGTGGCTGACGTAGCCGCCGACCTTGGCGTCGTCGAGGAACACCCCGTCGGGCACGTCGGTGCCGGTGATCAGCGTGTTCTGGAGCTTGCCGTCGATGTCGACGGCCTCGTGCTTGACCGTGACGCCGGGGTATTTCGCGGTGAACTTCTTGATCGCGGCGTCGAAGACCTTGTACAGATCGCCCGAGCGGTCCCAGATCGTGATTTCGCCTTTCGGCGCGTCTTCGGACGGCGCCTGCAGCACGGCGTTGTCCGCTGCCGAACCGCCGGAGCTGATGTCCGGGCCGCAGCCGGTCAGCCCGGCGGTGAGCAGGGCCGCGGCGGCGACGGCGCCGGCCCGGCGGGCGAGGAGGCGGGCTGTCCGTCCGCTCCGTCGGAGAGTGGGGTTCATGGCACTCCTTTGTGCGGGACGGTGGCAACGCGGCGAGGCGCGCCGCGGATTTGCCAACGTAGGCAAACTGTACGACATGCTTGCACACGTTGCAAAAGGTAGGATGACTTTCCGGGCGGAAGGAGTTTCATGGCGGCGACGTTGCGGGACGTGGCGGACCGGGCGCGGGTTTCCGTGCGGACGGTGTCGAACGTCGTCAGCGGGTACGAGCATGTCAGCGAGAAGATGCGCCAGCGCGTGCTGAGTGCCATCGACGAACTCGGCTACATCCCGAATCCGGTCGCCCGCACGCTGCGCACCGGCAAGACCGGCTTGCTCTCGCTGGTGGTGCCCGAGATCGACGTGCCGTACTTCAGCCAGCTCGCCCGCGAGGTCATCGACGCCGCCGCGAGCCTCGGTTTCCAGGTGATGATCGACCAGACCGGGCACGACCACGAGCGGGAACGCCAGCTGCTGCGCGGCGGAGGCAGGCGGAACCTGTTCGACGGGATGCTGTTCGCGCCGCTCGCGACCAGCGAAGAACTGCGCGACGTGGACCCGGCCCGCTCGTCGCCGCTGATCCTTCTCGGCGAGCACGTCTTCGACAACCGCTTCGACCACGTGGCGATCGACAACGTCGTCGCGGCGCACGACGCGACGACGCATCTGCTCGACCGCGGCCGTACGCGCATCGCGGCGATCGGCGCCCAGCCGAAGGAGACATACTCGACGCCGTTGCAGCGCACCGAGGGATTCCGCAAAGCGCTCGACGAGCACGGACTCGAGCCGGTGAACGCGTTGCAGGCCACCGCGGCCCATTACGGGCGGGCCGACGGATACGCGGCGACGGCGTCCCTGCTTCGCGAATCCCCTTGCCCGGACGCGATTTTCTGCTATTCCGACCTGCTCGCGATGGGCGCGATCCGAGCGGTGTTCGACGCGGGCCTGCGGGTCCCGGAGGACGTCGCGATCATCGGCATCGACGATATCGAGGAGGGCCGCTATTCCCGCCCGTCGTTGAGCACCGTCTCGCTGGACACTCCGTTCATCGCCCGGACCGCGGTGTCCCGTCTCGCCGCCCGGATCGAGAACCCGGAGCTGCCTGCCGAGGAGTTCGTCGCGCCGCACACGGTGCTTGCCAGGGAGAGCACGGAATCGGGCCCGGCCGGCGGCGGTGTGTGAAGATGCGGGAATGAGCGAAGAGACCAGCGTTTCCCGCAACGACAGCGAAAACCGCTACGAAGTGTATGCGGACGGCAAGCTCGCCGGCTTCGCCGAGTTCACCCCGAAGGACACCGAAACCGTCTTCACGCACACGGAGATCGGCGACGAGTTCGGCGGCCGCGGGCTCGGCAAGGTGCTGGCGAAGGCCGCGCTGGACGACGTCGTCGCGCGGGGCGGCGTGATCGTTCCGGTGTGCCCGTTCATCGCCGGGTACCTGCGCAAGAACGAGGGCTACGCCGAGCATGTCCGGTGGCCCGGACAGCATTGATCCAGGTCGCGACGCAGGTCAGCGGCGCCGTTCGGGGTATTCCAGGTGGCCCGAACGGCGCAACGGTGTCCGATTGGTCCGCATTTTTTGGTTATTAACCAACCTTCGTCGGTTTCGCGTTGGTTGCCGGGCAACAAAAGTGTGGGGCGTCCCACCGGTCGGTTCAGCCCACCTGGAGGAAGATCCATGACTTCCCGGAAGACGCTCGTCGCGGGATTCACCGCTCTGTCGGCCGCGGCCTTGACCGCGGGCATGTGCGTGAACGCCGCCTCGGCAAGCCCGATGGCGTTCGCCCAGATGCAGGCACAGGCGATCACCCAGGCGACGCAGGTCGCCGACACGCTCGGCGCCGGAAACGGCGGCATCTACCTCGAACGCGGCAAGGCGGTCCTGAACGTCACCGACGCCGCGGCGCAGGAGAAGGCCGAGGCCGCGGGCTTCGCGACGAAGCTCGTCAAGCACAGCTTCACCGCCCTCACCGGCGCGAAGAACCAGATGGACACCGTTAAGAACGTGCCGCAGACGTCGTGGGGCATCGACACCAAGACCAACCAGGTCGTGGTGAAGATCTACGACTCGGCGTCCCAGGCCACGAAGGACAAGGTCGCGGCGGCCGCGGCGAAGCTGGGCGACGCGGCGCGCGTCGAGCACCGCTCGGGCAAGCTGGCCACCTACATCGCGGACGGCGACTCGATCAACAACGGCCAGTTCACCTGCTCCCTCGGCTTCAACGTGACCAAGGGCGGCCAGCCGTACATGCTGACCGCGGGCCACTGCACCAACGAGGGCGGCACCTGGTCCGGCGGCGACGTTTCCGGCGCGCAGGTCGTCGAAAGCGACTGCCCCGGAGCCGACTCCGGCCTGCTGACCCGCCCGAACGGCTCCGGCCCCGGCGCGATCAACACCGGCCAGCAGATCACCAGCGCGGGCACGCCGACCGTCGGCGAGCAGATCCAGAAGATGGGCCAGACGACCGGCGGCGGCAGCGGCGAGGTCACCTCGGTGGACGAGTCGGTCAACTTCGACGTCGGCGTCCTGAACCACGAGTTCGGCACCACCGCCCACACCGACCACGGCGACTCGGGCGGCCCGGCGTACGACGGCGAGAAGGGCCTCGGCACCCTCTCCGGCGGCGACACCCAGACCAGCTACTTCTACCCGCTGACTCTGGAACTGCAGTCCTACGGCCTCGAGCTCGCCTGAGGCTTATCAGTTCCACGGCCCGCCGTCCCCCTTCCGGGGCGGCGGGCTTCTTTCTGTGCGGCGTTTTTTGTCGTACCCGGGGCTTAGAGTTTTCCGCATGAAGCCGAACCCGGCCCGAAACCTCTGGACCGCCATCGAACCCCTCCACGCAGTCGTCTACTTCGCCCCGGAACCCGCCGCGGCGGCGAAGGACGTCGGCTTGCGCGGCTGGTGGATGGGCTACTTCGCGGGCCGGGCGGCGCCACTCGGCCCGATCGGCCCGGAACCGGTCACGTCGATGTTCTTCGGGTTCGCGCCGCGGATGGTCGAGCGAGCGCTGCCGGACGCGTGGACATTCGCTTCTCCCGCCGATGTTGTGCGCACGCGGGTGGAAGCGGTCGAAGTGGCGTTGACGCGGCTGCTCGGTCCGTCCACTGTGGACGAACTGGTCACGCTGCTGGAACAAGCCATCGCCGCCTGCCAGTTCGACGCTCGGCCACTCGCCGCGGCCTGGTCCGCGGTGCCTCGCCCGGACCGGCCGCTGGCCCGGCTGTGGCTCGCTACTGCCGTCCTGCGCGAACATCGCGGTGACGGCCACGTCCTGGCCGCAGTCGCGTCCGGGCTGACCGGGCTGGAAACCACCCTCACCCACATCGCCACCGGAGCCACCAGCCGCGAGCAAGTCCAGCGCGCCCGAGGGTGGACCGACGAGGAATGGTCCGAGGCAACGGCAAACCTGGTCGATCACGGTCTGCTCGACGCTGGCGGGTTGACCCCAGCGGGTGCGGAAGTCCGCCGGACCATCGAGGAAACCACCGACCGCCTGGCCGCTGCTCCGCTCGAAGCCTTGGGCCCGGAAGGCGTCGACCGGCTGCTGGACCTGGCAGTCCCGTTAAGCCGACGGATCATTGACGACGGAGGTGTGCCTATTCCGAATCCGATGGGTGCGGAACGTCCCTGAGAACGGTGTCGATTTCCCGGTTCCCCGCTCGACGCACTGGTGACAGGCACGAGAAGGGAGCCCGGAAGATGCTGCTCGAAGGCAAAAACGCGGTCGTGTACGGCGCTGGCGGAGGAATCGGCGGTGCGTTCGCGCGAGCGTTCGCGGAGGAAGGCGCGCGAGTCTTCCTGGCCGGACGTACTCGCGAGAAGCTGGACCGAGTCGCCAGGGAGATCCGCGCTGCTGGCGGGCGCGCCGACGTCGCCGTAGTCGACGCGCTCGACGAGAAATCTGTCGACGCGCATGCCGATGCGGTAGTCGAGGCCGCGGGCAGTCTCGACATCTCGGTGAACGTGATCAGCCACGGCGATGTCCAGGGGACTCCGATGGTCGAGATGTCCTTGGCCGACTACGAGCAACCGGTGGTCAACGGCGTGCGCACCACCTTCCTGACGATGCGTGCAGCGGGTCGGCACATGAAACGCCAAGGCACCGGCGTAGTCCTCCTCTTCGGCGGCGACGGCGACCCGGTGCGCAACCACGCGGTCGGCGGTCTGCAAGTCGGCTTCTCCGCGCTGGAAGCGATGCGTCGACAACTCGCCGCCGAACTCGGCCGCTACGGCGTCCGCACCGTGACCCTTCGGACCGGCGGTGTCCCGGAAACGATCCCCGCGGACTTCCCCGGTGCCGAGGAACTGAGTGCGGAACTCGCCGAGCCGACCATGCTCGGCCGCACCGCAACGCTGGCCGATGTCGGTGCGGTGGCGGCATTTGTCGCGTCCGATCGCGCCCGCACGATGACGGCCGCGACGGTGAACGTCAGCTGCGGTGCGCTGGTGGACTAGGCCGGTTCGACACGGGCGGTTGCCGTGGTCGAGGGTGAGTTCTTGGCGCGGGCGGAGATCTGTTGGACGGCCCAGCTCTTGCTATCGGGGCCGGCGAAGTGGCCGCACCGGGACGCTGGCCGATGTCGGTGCGGCTTTTGTCGCGTCCGATCGCGCCCGGACGATGACGGCTGCGACGGTGAACGTCAGCTCTTGGCGCGGGCGGAGATCTGCTGGACGGCCCAGCTGTTGCCGTCGGGGTCGGCGAAGTGGATGAACCCGATGTTGTCGAGGTCTTCGAGCGCGCCGGTGCCCGGGTCTGAGCCGTAGACCTGGAGTTCGCCGACGTCGACGCCGCGTGCGACCAGTTCCTCGCGAGCTTTCCGGACGTCGGCGACGACGAGCTGCAGGCCCTTCAGCGACCCCGGCGGCATGTCCGGGACCATGCCCTTGCCCAGCACGATCGAACAGCCCGATCCGGGCGGCGTCAGCTGCACCAGGCGCTGGCCCGGTCCGGGGTTGATGTCGTGGTCGAGGCGGAAGCCGACCTGGTCGACGTAGAACGCTTTCGCCCGGTCCACATCGGTTACTGGAACGACGACGACCTCGAGAGTCCAGTCCATGAAACGAGTTTTAGCGGTGGCCTGAGCAGGCGGTCAAGCGCTGGCCAGCTCGACGCGGTTGCGGCCCGCCTGCTTGGCGCGGTACAGCGCGGCGTCGGCGGCCACCAGCACGTCGTCGACGCTGGCGAGGTGCTTCGCCGGGTACAGCGCGCAGCCGATCGAGACGGTCAGGTCGCTGATCACCGAATCCTGGTCCGGCAGCGCGACGACCACCTGCGGGATCCGCCGCCGGATGCGGTCGGCGATGTGGCCGAGGTGTTCGGCGCTCGGGATGTCCGGCAGCGCGATCGCGAACTCCTCGCCGCCCCAGCGGCCGCACACGTCCTGCTCGCGGACCTCGTCGCGCAGCGACAGCGCGATCTCCCGCAGCACCAGGTCGCCGGTGGGGTGGCCGTAGGTGTCGTTGATCGCCTTGAAGTGGTCGAGGTCCAGCAGCAGCACGCCGACGCTGTCCTGGTTCGCCCGCGCGCGCTCGAGGTAGCGCTCGGCGACTGTGCGCCACCAGCGTTTGGTGGCGAGCCCGGTGGTGACGTCGGTGCGCGCGTCGCGCTGGAACTGGGTGAGCAGCAGCCCGCGATGCAATGCCACGAGCGCGATCACGACGCCCGCCAGGATCAACGGGTTCGCCAGCAGCAGGAGCGCAGCGGTGACCAGGCCGAGGCCGATCGCGCCCGCTTCGAGGAGCTGGTCGCCGAAACCGGAGAACAGGTCGGCGAACGACCGCGGCGGGCTCGACAGCGCGATCGCGACCATGACGAGCGCGGTGTTGATCGCCCAGCGCAGCCCGGCGGCGAGCACGAAGACGATCAGGTCGACCAGGCCGGGCCCGAAGCCGTGGGCGAGCACCCCGGGGTACTCGTGCATCCCGAGCGCGAGCACCGCGACGGCGGCTTGCGTCCCGCACAGGACGGACGCGCAGGAGAAAATCCAGCGGTGCGGCAGGACCGGCCGTTCGCGCGGCCAGATCCGCCACCAGGCGACGGCGTAGGTGAGCACGACCATCGCCGACGCGAGGATCGCCGGCAGCGCCACTACGGCGGCGATGCTCCACACGGCCTTGGTGTCGACGTACGCGACTGTGGGTGCTCGGCTGTACTCGCGCTGCCGTTCGATGTGCCGGGTCGCCTCGATCGCGAGCGCCGCGCACACGGCGAGAACCCCGAAGCGGACCAGGTCGATCTGACGCACCGGCGCGAGCCACGCGGTGGCGAGGGTGGTGCCCACCGCCACGACGTTCACCAGCAGCACATACATGCGGACGTGAGAGGGCAGCCGCCATAGGCGCCAGCCTGTGAACCACCCGGCAACTCGTCCGCGCACTCTTCACCTCACCCGATTGGCTTCTACGGTAAACGACGAGGCGCGTTGTGTGCTGCCTGTCGTCCGGACTCTGGGAAGCCCCGGGGCGATTTCGCCCGGTCAGCCCAGCGCCAGACGGCCGGCGAGGGGAGGTGGCCACTGTGAGTAGTGACCAGCTGCTCCGAATCCGGGCCGGACCAGGGGATCCACAAGGGTCCCATTTGGCCCCCCATGGCCACATTCGGTGACCAGCCGACCGGCGATGACGTGCGAAAACCGCCGAAGGCGCGACTCTGAAACGGAGGTGACAACAGTGCGCGACAACAACTGGACGGCTCTTCGGTGACCTCGGTCTCCCTCACGGTCTCGACTCGAGGTCGAGACTTCGGTCTTCGCAGATGAGAGGAGGTGCCCACAGTGCGGGACAACAACTGGTGAATGGGTCGGAGAAGGGAATCCGGGATGCGGAAAGGAGGGCTCTCGATGCGCGACAACAACTGGACTCGGTGAGACGGCTGAAACCACTGCACGAAATGTGCGCGGAGGAGGTGAACAACTGCCATGCGCGACAACAACTGGACTCGCTGAACGTGCTGAGTGCTGACCGTCGATCCGAAGGGAGCTGCCGTCGTGCGCGACAACAACTGGACCCGCTGAATCCCTCGACCACCGACCGCCTAGCCACGAAAGGAGCCGCCGCCGTGCGTGACAACAACTGGACTCGCTGAGTCCCGCCGACCATCGCCCGTCGAGCCGCGAAGGGAGCCGCCCGCGATGCGTGACAACAACTGGACTCGCTGAACCCCGCAACCACCGCCCGCCGAGACAGGAAAGGAGCCGCCGCGATGCGTGACAACAACTGGACCCGCTGAATCCCGCGACCACTGACCGCTCAACCGCGAAAGGAACCGCCTCGTGCGTGACAACAACTGGTCCCGCTGAGCCCGTAACCACCACCCGTCGAGACAGGAAGGGAGCCGCCCGCGATGCGCGACAACAACTGGACCCGCTGAATCTCGCGACCACCGACCGCCCGACCGCGAAAGGAGCCGCCCCCATGCGTGACAACAACTGGTCCCGCTGACCCCCGCAACCACCGCCCCTCAAGCCAAGAAAGGAGCCCCGCCGTGCGCGACAACAACTGGACCCGCTGAACCGCCCCAAGCCCGCCCCACGAGGAGGTGAGAGGGCATGCGTGACAACAACTGGACGTGACCGAAGCCAGTCCCGCGGCGCACCCGTCCCGCGGATTACGGCGCGGGAGGTGGGGTGGCCCCGTCGAGGGGAGTTCGGCGGGGCCGCACCGCGCGGTCCGCTCGCACCGCCCGCGTCCAGGCGATCCCGGCCAGAGCGGCGCATCCCGCCCCGGCGACGGCGGCGATCGCGACCACCGTCGTCGACGCGAAGGCCAGTGCCAGCGCGCCCGCGGCCGCGATCGTCAGGCCTTGCGCCGCCCGCAACGCCGCGATCGCGACCCCGATCACCTGGCCGCGCTGTTCCGGCGGCGCGGCGAGGCTGTACTGCACCTGGGTGATCAAGTCGTGCGCGGAGAACATCCCGGACACCGTCCAGACCGCGACGACCACCGGCAACGCGGGCGTCCAGCCGGTCGGCAGCAGGACAAGACTGCTCGCCACCGCGAGCGGGCCCAGCCACCGCACCTGCCGTGCCCGCGGCAACCGGCTGATCAGCAGCGCGCCGAGCAGCGTCCCGACCGGGTTCGCGACCAGCAGCCAGCCGAGCACGCCCGTGCCGCCGAGTTGCGCGGCCACGGGCACCGCCAAGCCCTCCGGCACCACGTAAAACCCGCAGCAGCACGCGATCGCCAGCAGCGACCGCAGTTTCCGGTCCCGCGCGACCAGCCGGCAACCAGCCTTCAGCGACGCCCATTGCGGCACGTGCGCGGTCACCTTCGAAACCGGGTACAGCCGCAATCCCCAGCGCAGCGCGGCTGCCGAGACCGCGAACGTCACGGCGTCGGCCCACAGCGCGCCCGAAACCCCGAGCCACGCGACCACCGCGGCGCCCGCGCCGAAGCCGATCACCAGCGCGGCCTGGTACGTCGAGGAGAGAATCGCTTGACCGGTCGCCAGTTTCTCCTCGCCGAGCATGTCCGGCAGGACCGCTTGCCGAGCCGCCTGAAACGGTCCGGCCGCGAGTTGCACGATCACGAGCAGTCCCGCGGCGACCGGCCAAGGCATGCCGGGGATCGCCATCAACGCGACCAGCAATGCGCGCACGACATCCGCGACCACGAGCACGGTCCGGCGCGGGAACCGGTCGGCGAGCCCGCCGAGTGCACCGCCGAGGAGGTCCGGCAAATAGGTGAGCGCGTACGTCCCGGCGGCCCAACCCGCGGACGCCGTTCGGTTGAACACCAACACAGTCAGCGCGACTCGTGCTAGTTGATCACCTGCCACCGACAATACGTGCGCGAGCCAGAGCGCACGAAATTCGCCCATCCGGAACACACTCCGGAAAGACGGCGCTGTCGTGGTCATGTGCTCACCCTGTCGTGACTCGGCCACCCGGAGCAACCCCGGCCTGGCGCGGGTGGGTCGCGGATCCGGCTCCGGCCGTCCGTGGAAAACTGGGTGATCGCCGTCCGTGGATGATGTCGCACCGAAGGGTTTTCCGTTGACCGAGGAGAGCCGGCAGGTCGCCGGTCGCTACGAGCTCGTCGAACTGATCGGCAGCGGCGCGATGGGGATGGTCTGGCGCGGGGAGGACAAGATCCTCGGCCGCGTCGTCGCGGTGAAGGAACTCCTCATGCCCGTGAACCAGGGCGAGGACAAGGTCGAGGAAGCCCGCAACCGCGCCATGCGCGAGGCCCGCATCGCCGCCCGGCTGCAGCATCCGAACGCCATTTCGGTCTTCAACGTGGTCGAGCACGAGGACCGTCCGTGGCTGATCATGGAGTACCTGCCGTCGCGCAGCCTCGCGGTGAAACTGCGCGAGGACGGCCCGCTGACCGTCGACGAGGCGATCCCGTTCGCGGTGCAGCTGGCGGGCGTGCTCGCCGCCGCGCACCGGGCGGGCATCGTGCACCGCGACGTCAAACCGGGCAACGTCCTGCTCGGCGACGACGGCAGCACGGTCAAGGTGACCGACTTCGGCATTTCCCGCGCGGTCGGCGACGTCACGCTCACCGCGACCGGCGAAATCTCCGGCACGCCCGCGTTCCTCGCGCCCGAGGTCGCCCGCGGCGAGGAAGCGACGTTCGCCTCCGACGTGTTCGCCCTCGGCGCGACGCTGTACATGGCGGTGGAGGGCGACCCGCCGTTCGGCACCGCGGACAACGCGATCGCCTTGCTGTACCGGGTTTCCAGCGGTTCGATCAACCCGCCGAAACAGGCCGGGAAGCTGGAGCCGCTGCTGCTGAAGCTGCTGGAGCTCAAGCCGGAGGACCGGCCGTCGATGGCCGAGGTCGTCACGGAACTGCGCAAACTCGACGGCGGCGTCACCCCGGTCGTGGCGGTCCCGGAACCGCCGACCCTTCCGGACGCCAAACCGCCGGTCGTGCCCACCACGGTCGCGGTTCCGGCCGCGGGCGCCGCCGCCGCGCCGCCCGCGGGTTCGGACCGAAGACGCCGCGGGATGATCTTCGCCGGGGCGGGCGCGCTGCTTGTCGTGATCGCCGTGATCGTCACTGTCGTCCTCACTCGCAACCACGGGGGCGAAAACCCCTCCGCGAACCCGCCGCCCGCCGCCGAGAGTTCCGCGGCTTCCAACGCTCCGGCGACCTCGTCCGCGTCGCAGCCGTCACCGTCGACGCAGCCGTCGGCGCCGTCCTCGTCGAGCAGCCCTCCGTCCTCCAGTTCCGCGGCGAACTCGCCCGAGGCGATGGCTTCCGCGCTGCGTGCCTACTTCTCGTACCTGCCGAGCAATCTGGAAGCCGGCTGGGCGATGATCAGCGACAAGTTCCGTGCCGCGCACAAAAATCAGACTTTCGACGAGTACAAGGCGTGGTGGAGCCGGTTCAGTTCGGTGACCGCGAACGACGTGAAGGTCACCGGTGAGAACACGCTCACCGCGGTGATCACCTATCACCGCGCCGGCGGCGGCCCGACGACCGAGACGCACCGCTACACGATGTCGCAGCGCAACGGCACCTGGCAGATCGACGTGGAGAACTAGCTCTCGAGCAGCAGCGCGATCGCGGCGGCGGGTTCGCGGTCCGGGCCGACTCGCACGGTGCGCAATCCGGCGGACCGGGCGGGTCCGACGTCCGCGCCGACGAACCAGGCGTCGTCCAGCGTGGTCTCGCAGCGTTCGGCGACGAGCCCGTACAGCTTCGGGTCCGATGTGGACAGTCCGTCCGGCCCGGCGAGCGCCCAGCCGTCCACGAGTCCGGCGATTCCGGTGCACAGCAGCGTGGACAGCTGCGGTTCGCCCTCGCCGAGGACGCCGATCCGCCAGCCCGCCGCGCGCAGCCGGGGCAATCCGGCCAGCACGCCTGGCGCGGCCGGGACGAGGGCGGGATGGCGTTCGCGGTAGGCGTCTTCGAGATCGGGTTCTTGCAGGTCGAAGCGCTCGCGAAGGTTTTTGAAGAACGTCGCCCGGTCGGCGCGCCCGCGGTCGTCGGCGGTGATGAGCCACGCGGCGTCCGCGTCGGCGAGCCGGTGTTCCGCGCAGAACTCCCACGCCCAGCGGCGGAATCCCTCCGCGCGATCGACGAGCGTGGTGTCGAGGTCGAACAGGACGAGCCGCACGGGGGAGAGGTTAGCGCGTTCCGTCCGGGCTTCGGGAGATTTTCCTACTCCGTTCGAGTGAACGGATCGCGGTTTTTGTCGGTGTTCGATGCGAACATATGTTCGTGACGAGCGAAGGACCGATCCTCCACGCCGATCTCGACGCGTTCTACGCCTCGGTCGAGCAGCGCGACGATCCCCGGCTGCGCGGCAGGCCGGTGATCGTGGGCGGTGGCGTGGTGCTGGCCGCGAGCTACGAGGCCAAGGCGTTGGGCGTGCGCACCGCGATGGGCGGGGCGCAGGCCAGGCGGTTGTGCCCGCATGCCGTGGTGGTGCCGCCGCGGATGCCGGTCTACAGCGCGGCGAGCAAGGCGGTGTTCGAGGTGTTCCGGCAGACGACGCCGGCGGTGGAAGGAGTGTCGATCGACGAAGCTTTCTTGGACGTCGGCGGTCTGCGGCGGATTGCCGGACGTCCGTCGGAGATCGCGGTACGCCTGCGCGCGGAGGTGCTGGCGCAGGTCGGGCTGCCGATCACGGTAGGGGTGGCGCGCACGAAGTTCCTGGCGAAGGTGGCGAGCGGCGTCGCGAAACCGGACGGTTTGCTGGTGGTGCCGCCAGATCAGGAGCTGGAATTCCTGCACCCGCTGCCGGTGGAGCGGTTGTGGGGAGTGGGAAAGGTGACGTCGGCGAAGCTGCGGGAACGCGGCGTCCGCACCGTGCGCCAGGTCGCCGAACTGCCCGAGGCCGCGCTGGTCTCCATGCTGGGCCCAGGTTCGGGCCGTCACCTGCACGCCTTGGCACACGGCCGCGACCCGCGCGCGGTTCAACCAGGAAAACGTCGCCGCTCAATCGGCTCGCAACGCGCGCTGGGCCGCCGCTCCCGCTCTCCGGCCGAACTGGACGAGATCGTGGTGTCTATTGTGGACCGATTGGCCCGTCGGCTGCGCGGCGCGTCGCGGGTATGCCGGACGGTGGTGCTGCGAATGCGCTTCGCGGACTTCACCCGCGCCACGAGGTCGCACACGCTCGCCGACAGCACCGACCACACGGAAACCCTGCTCTGCGCCGCCCGCGGCCTGCTGTCCGCGGCGCAACCGCTGGTGTACGACCGGGGTTTGACGTTGCTGGGCCTGTCGTTCTCGAACCTCGACAGCCACGGCGCGGTGCAGTTGGCGCTGCCGCTGGATCAACCGTCCAGCCCAGCGCTGTCCGCGGAGGCGACTGCGCTGGACTCAGCAGTGGACGCGCTACGAGACCGCTTCGGCGCGGCCGCGCTGACCCGAGCGGCGCTGCTGAGCCATGAGGCGGGGATGGAGATGCCTATGCTGCCGGACTAATCGAACGCGGTGGTCCCGCGGGTACTTCGCCGTGGGTCCGGACGACTTTGCGCGACAGCACGCTCCGCGTGTGAGAGTGCGGGAGGTCGTTGCCCGGCATCCGGAATGGATGCCTGTGCTGCCGGATCTAGTGAGCGTGGTGATTCCGCGAGGGCTGGTACCCGAACCGGGCGGGTAATCCCGGGACAGCTGGATGCTGGGCGGAATTTTGGCTGGCCGGGATCTGAGTGCGGTGGCTTGCGCCGACCCGATATGGCTGCACTTGGCCGTAGTCGGAGACCGCGCTCCGGGCGGCCGTTCTTCGGATCCGGTATGGACTGGCTCGGTTTCGGCGGCGCCACCGAAACCGGTGCCGAGTCCAGCCGCCGCTCTGCAGCCGCCGGGCCAAGGTGACGCGGCACCTGGAGGAGGTGCTGTGCGGCCTTGGGAGTCCGGTGTTGTGGGTGCTGGGCGGGGCGGCTGCCGGAGGGCGAGGTCCTGTGTGGCTCCGGGGATCCGGTGCTGCGGGTGCTCGGTCAGCGGCTCCTGGAAAACCAGGTGCCGAGTACCACCGGGGAATCCTGTTGCTGCGGGCAGCGAGTGGGGCGACGACTGGACGAACAGGTGCGGCGTGCCCCAGAAACACGAGCAGGTGCGGCGTGCCTCACGAAACCCGGAGCTGCGGCTGCTGGGCCGGTGCGGTTCCGGTGAGCTGATCTTGTTCAGGCTCAACGTCGTTGACCGCAGTCGTCACCCGCGGGCGTCCGTGGTCCGTTCCGGTCATCGCACGCGCGGACGGGGGAGTGCCGAGGCACAATCCCCCGCCCGGCAAGATCCATGCGAGGGACAGGCCGTTCCAGGGCACGGAAACAGGTCTTCGCCCGGAAGCCGCTATTTCAGGTCAGCGAGCAGACCGTCCAGGGCTGTGGCGAGGGCCTCTGCGTTGGCTGGCGCGAACCACGTCGTGCGGATTCGTTCGTTGTTTCCCTGAGGTGTCTCGTGGTCGGCGGCAAGCTGATCCAGCGAGCGGCTCTTGTCCTCCAGTGCGCGGCCGACGTTCTGGAAGAGACCGCGCACGTACCGTTCGGCGACCTCGGTTGCGATGCCGTGCTCGCCAGCCCAGGCGGTGAGCGTGGCGAGGTAGGCGTAGTGGGCGGTGAGAGTCCCGGTCAGGGCGGAGAAGACGTTGAAGGCGTCCTCGTCCGCGACGGGCAACGACCCGCCCAACTGGTCGAAGAGAGCGTCCACCGCTGGATGCGGAGGTGTGGTCACGGTGACGGACCGGCGTACGCGCACGGAGGGCAGCGGGATGGCGCGGACGATCGGGGCGTCGGTGCCGAGGGTTTGGCGCAGAGCGTCGATGCCGACCCCGGCCATCAGGGTGACCACGATCTTCTCGTCGGCCACCTTGAGCCCGCCCAGCGCCTCGTGGCGGTCTTGGCGGCGCACGGCGATGATCACCAGGTCCGCGCGGTCCACGACCTCCTGGTTGTCGGCGCACACCTGGACGCCCTCGAAACGTTCGGACAGTTCGGCGGCGGTGCGGGCTCCTCGCGGGGAGAGGAAGATTTCCGCTGCCGCACCGTTTTCGTGCCGTATGCCTTCGACGAGAGCCTTGCCGATCTCGCCGACGCCGACGATGCCGATTTTCCGCATGTTGTTGTCCTCCAGGGAATGCTGGGTCGCGTCGGTCGCCTGGCGCTCAACGGCGAGGCGACTGCGAGATGGTCGCGAGGTGATCGTTGTGCTGTCGGCGCGATGACGCTTCGCAGGCATGCCGCAGATCGTCGGGCGAACCGGCGGGCACCAGGCCGTGGCAGTGCGCCGGACACCCGTGGGGCCAGACAACGCTCATGGAGCCCAGACCGAGCCGGGCGTTGTTGTGCACCTGTCCCTCCGTCACTTCGCCAAAGCCGCGCCGAGGAACGCGAGGATTTCCGCCTGTGCGGCTTCGGCCTGCGGTTCCACGCCGGGCAACGTGAGGAACGCGTGTTTCGCGCCCGGGTACTCGGAGAGCTGCACAGGGCTTCCGGCCTCGCGCAGCCGCTCGGCGTAGCGGCGGCCGTGGTCGGCGACCGCGTCCTGGGTGGGCACCACCACGAGTGCTGGAACCAGCCCGCTCAGATCGTTGGCGTGCAACGGGGAGACAGCAGCGGCGTCGGCACCAGGCGGGATGGCGAGTCGCTGGAAGAGCTTCAACAGCGACAGGGCTGGGCTCGGGCGGTACGCGTATTCGGCGACGGAGGGGTAGTCGAACATCGTGCCGGTCACGTCGGCGACCGGGTTGACCAGCACCTGCGCCTTGAGCTCGAGGCCGGCTTCCCTGGCGCGGACGGCATCAAGTGCGCTGATAAGGGCACCACAGCTCTCGCCGAAAACCGCCACGCGCGCGGGGTCGATGCCCCACTCCGCGGAGTGCTGGACCAGGTGCCAGAGCACGTTCCAGCCGTCGTCCGCGGCGTTCGCGAGCGGGCTGTCGGGCGCGAGCAGGCGGTGTTCCACCGAGACGACGACTGCGGGAAGCCGCGCGGCGAGACGGCTGTTGGTCCAGTCGCACTGCGCCGCCGTGCCCACGAAGCCGCCTCCGTGGACCTGGACCACCAACGGCAGTGTGGCTTCTAGCCTCGGCCGGTAGACCCGGACCGGCAGGTCGCGGCCGGGCAGAGCGATCTCGCGCCACTCGATCTCGGCGTCGGGGCTCGGCTCTCCGATGATCGGGTACGCCGCGCTGGAAGCCCGGAAGCGGTTCTCCGCCTCGCGGTAGACGTGCAGTTCCTCGGGCGTGATCACCGAGTAGTCCGGCTCCGGCGGTCTCGTCGGGGCAGCGGGTTCTCCCATGGTTCCTTCTTTCCTCCCGGCGGAAAGCCGGGTGCGTCGTGGTGTCCCCAGTGACTTGTCCTCATTATGCACACACTGTGTGCATTGCCAAGTGCATAGGTTATGCTGGGCCGGACGAGAGGGGCCGAGATGACCGGTCGCAGGCGATGGTCGACCGACGAGATCCTGGACACCGCGGAAGACCTGCTGCGCACGAGCGACGCGGAGTCGTTCAGCGTGCGAAAACTCGCCGCCGCGCTCGGGACCGATCCCTCCAGCCTTTACCGGCACTTCCGCAACAAGACCGAACTGCTGCGTGCCGTCGCGGACCGGATCCTGCTGGCCGCCATGGACGGCTACCGTCCGGACGGCACTTGGAAGCAGCGCATCACCGCACTGGCGCTGTGCCTGCGCGAGGCTTTCGGAGAGCAGCCTCAACTCGCCACCGTGTGGGGCCGCTACGCATCCGGCGGCACCGGATCCCGGTTGGTCATGGAGGAATTGCTGCAGGCCCTGCGCGCGGCCGGGGTTCCCGACGAGCAGATTCCGGTGCTGTACCACCGCCTCGTGGTCCTCATCGCCGCCCTGATCGCCGCCGAGGCTGGCGTCAGCAGCATCACCGCCGAGGAGTACGAGCAGGGTCTGGAGCAGTTCCGCGTCGCAGTGCTCGGCGCCGATCCCGAACGCTTCCCCGCGTTGGCGTTCTTCGCCCGCGAAGTCCGTCCCCTCGGGGCGGATCGCCGTGCGGCGTTTGAAGAAATCGTCGCCGGTCACTTGGCCCAGATTGAGGCTCAGATTCCTTGATGCGCCGGGTCAATCGGGTGTCGAGGCAACATCGAAGGATGCCTACCGCAGGGCTGAGCCACGAGATGGCGATGGACTGATCGAACGCGAGCTTTCCCCGCTGACCTGCCAAATCCGGCGAGGGCGCCGCTTGCTGGGTTGAGCGTGGTTCCGCGGTGCGGGAGCTTGGCTCTTCACCGGGCCTGGAGTCGGCGGCCGGTTAGGGGATCGTCACCGCGGTTGCGCGGCGGTGTACAGCGCCTGGGCCATCTTGCGGAGCGGCGTGCGGCAGGACTCGGGATTTCCGCCCGGGGTGGCCGCTGTGTAATGGATCTGAAAAACGGCGTTGCGGTCGAGGAAGATCAGTCCGCACTCGGCTTGGCTTTTCTCGGGGAGCCAGTGAGCCTTCTCGCCGAAGGGCAGGCCGACAGGGCTGCCGTCGTTGCTCACGGCGGAGGCACCGGTGAAATTGGTGCTGGCGCGTTCGCTGCCGGACTGTGCGGCAGTTGTCGCGAACCAGCTTGCTTGCAGCTCCACGAGTGGTCGTTGTTGATCCTTGGGGGTGAAGCTGCAGAGAAGGGTGCCGTCCTTGCTGATTTCGGGATACCAAGTGCGGGCCACTTCGGAAGCGTCCCGCGGAATTTCCTGGTTCCGGGCCGTGAAGTCGGTGCAGGCGGCGAAATCGGTGTCGCGGTACTTGTCCGGCGTAGCGTCTGAGGTTTTGTGGTCGGCGCCCCAGAGGAATGAGCCGAGGCCTGCCGCCCAGAAAACTGCTAGTGCGGTCGCCACGACGGCTACGCATACCCCGGACCACAGCGCGACCCGGTGGCTCGTCTTCATTTTTTGCCGCGCCGGAGGCTGTGGCGTCGGTGCGGTCGGCGGGTGGTTCGGTCGCACAATCACGCTCCAGCCGAGTGGACGGCTTGCGGCCACCGAGACGCGGGAAGCGCCTTTTCGTTCATCCAGCTGTTCAGATCTCGAATGCGGCCGAGTGTTTCCATGAAACGGTTCGCGATTTCTGCCAGTAGGTTGAGGCCGTCGAGACGGCAGACTTCAACCACGTTGTACGCCTCCCCTGCGTAGCTTCGGAGCGAAGCGTAGCAGTTCAGAGCCAGGATACCGGTACTGGGAGAGCCTCCCCGGCCGAGGCAATGTCGCGCAGTGCGACAAGGCCTGCGCTGACCAGAGGATGCCCACTGCTGCCACGTCGTACCGCGGTCAGCAATTGGCGGGTAGGAATAGACGTGCCCAGCAAAGGAATCCGCTTAACCGCGTGCTCCGGCAACGGCACGATCCTCGGCATCAGGCACACGCCGAGCCCTTCCGCGACGAGGGCGGAAACTGCGTACCACTCCTTGACTTCATGCACGATCCGAGGCGTGAAACCGGCGGCGGCGCAGGCTGCGGTCACCAAGGGATAAGTGTCGTTGTTGTGTTTCTTGACGATCCACGGCTGATCAGCCGCCTCCGCGAGTTGGATTCCCTTGCGGCGCGCCAGGGGGTGGGTGGCGGCGACGAGCAGGTCTTGGCGGTCGGTCGTCAACGGGGTCTGTTCGAAGCGGGAATCGGTGACCGGCGGTGCTTCCGGGCCGGGCAGGACTAAGGCGATGTCGGCTTCGTCGGCGAGGAGGAGGCGGTAGCAGTCGGCGCTTTCCTCTTCGGTGATTTGCGTTTCTATCAACGGATGCGTCCGGCGCAGGCTGGCGACGGCGGGGGCGGCGAGCGTCGCCAGCGCGGAGGAGACGCCGCACAGGCGCAGTGCGCCGCGGAGTTCAGTGGCCTCCGCGGCGAGTTCCGCGCGGGCTGCTTCCCATTGCAGGCGTAGGGCGTCGGCGTGTCGGAGCACGATGTGTGCGGCGGGGGTCAGTTGCACTCGACGGCCTTGCGGTACCAGGAGTTCCACCTCCAGATCCCGGGCCAGCAAACGCAATTGCTGCGAGACGGCAGAGGGGGTCAGGTGCAGTGCGGCGGCGGTCGCGGTCACGGTTTCGTACTCGGCGAGGGTTCGCAGGACGTGCAACCGGTGGTCAATCATGTAGTCCAGACTAAACGGTTTCGTGCGGAAAGATTCGTTGGACGTGCACGCTTCCAGAGACAAGCCTGGAGGGATGAGGAATGCGCCTGCGCTGATGGTGGGGAGTGTGCTGAGCGTCCAGTTCGGGCAGGCGTTCGGGAAGCAGCTGTCCGAGGACGTCGGTGCGTCCGGTGTGGTGGCGTTGCGGCTTGGGCTGGCTGCGGCGGCTCTGCTGACCCTGTACCGGCCTGCGGTGCCGCGCAGTTGGGCGGAAAGGAGGGTGATCCTTGGCTTCGGCACGGCCATCGCGGGGATGAATTTGATCTATCCCGCGCTGACCATCTTGCCGTTGGGGTTGGCGAGCGCGCTGCAGCTGTTGGGGCCGATTTCCTTGGCATTGTTCACTTCGCGACGTCTCCGCGACGTGGCCTGTGCGGTCGTGGCCGGAGTCGGGGTGTGGTTGTTCTACGCTCCGCGCGAGGTCAGTTTTCCGCTCGCCGGTGTGGCTCTCGCGTTGGCTTCTGGCGCGTGCATGGCTGCTTACTTCCTGCTCAGCAAACGCGCGGGCGCAAGCAGCGTGGGAGGGGGTCCGCTTGCGCTGGCGTTGGCGTGGGCTGCCGTGCTTTCGGTGCCGTTGGGGGTGATCGACCAAGGTGTGCGGCTGGTGACGCCTCGGGTGTTGCTGGTCGGCGTTGTGGTGGCCGCGTTATCGGCGGTGGTGCCGTATTCCTTGGAGCTGGCGGCTTTGCGACGGCTTCCTGCCCGGACGGTCGGGGTGCTGGCCAGTCTCGAGCCGGCGAGTGCGGGGCTGGCCGGGGTGCTGGTTCTCGGCGAGCACTTGCGCGCGGTGCAGTGGGTGGCGCTCGCCTGTGTGGGGCTCGCGAGCGCGGGGGCGGTGCTGGGGCGGAAGGACGCTACTCAGCGGGTCGGTTGACCAGCGCGGCAATGCCTTCGATCAGGCGGTCCAAGCCGAACGCGTACTCGTGGTCGAGGCTGTACGGAGCCTGGTGCGTTTGCCCGGCGGCGGCGCCTACCCGGTCCGCGACCGGGAAGCGGCGCGGTTCGTAGACCTCCGCCAGTGCGGGGGCGGTCGCGGCCCACCATTGCTGGTCGGTCATCCCGGTTTGCCGCACCACGCGCGCGGCTTCGACCTTGCGGCGCGCCAAGCCTTCCACGTGGGTGGTCACCAGCGTGATCGTCGAGTCCATTTCGAGGTCCGACAGGCCGATCCCGTCGACGACCGCCAGTTCCAGGTCGTACTTCGCGATCGCGTTGGGACCGAGCGTCGGACGGCCGGTGAAGACTTGCAGCAGCCACGGATGCCGCAGGTGCATCGCCCAGTTGACGGCGGCGACGCGGCGGAGGCCGTCGCGCCAGTCGTCGGCGTCTATTTCGGACAGTTCGGCTACTGCCTCGCCGTACACCGCGTCGACCATCGCTTCGACCAGTTCCGCGCGCGACGAAACGTAGGTGTAGAGCGACATCGTCCCGACGCCCAGCGATTCGGCGACCCGGCGCATCGACAGTGTCGCCAGGTCCTGTTCGGTGTCCGCGACCTCGACCGCGGCGTCGACGATCCGGGCCGGGGTCAGTCCGTGCTTCGGGCCGCGCTTCGGCAGCTGGCGGGTGCCCCACAGCAGCGCGATCGTCGCGGCGGGGTCGCCGGGGTTGCCGTCAGTCGTCACGTGACCAGCATAGGAACTTAACTCCGTAGGGAATACGGAGTGATGTGCTAGCCTTCTGCGTATGGCATACGGAGTAGATGGCCTGCTGGCGCGCGGGGTGCAGAAGCGGTATGGCGAACGGGCCGCGCTGGACGGGCTTGACCTGCGGGTTGAGCCGGGAACGGTGTGCGGGCTGCTCGGTCCCAACGGTGCGGGCAAGACGACGGCGGTCCGGATTCTGACCACGTTGCTGCGGCCGGACGCGGGCGAGGTGCGGGTGGCCGGTTTCGACGCGGTCGCCGAGCCGGACGA
Organism: Amycolatopsis sp. La24; assembly: GCF_029087445.1. Lineage (NCBI taxonomy): Bacteria > Bacillati > Actinomycetota > Actinomycetes > Pseudonocardiales > Pseudonocardiaceae > Amycolatopsis > Amycolatopsis sp. La24. The sequence continues at coordinate 31,520 of NZ_JARACH010000039.1, read as the reverse complement.
GGTGCGGCGGCGGATCGGGCTGGTCGGGCAGAACGCCTCGGTGGACGAGATCCTGACCGGCAGGCAGAACCTCGAACTGTTCGGCAGGCTCGGCGGACTGCCCTCGCGGGCGGCGCGGGCGCGAGCGACGGAGCTGCTGGACCGGTTCGGTCTCGCCGAAGCCGCGGGCCGGGCCGTCTCCGGCTACTCCGGCGGCATGCGGCGCAAGCTGGACCTGGCCGCCGGGCTCCTGCTGAACCCGGCGGTGCTGTTTCTCGACGAGCCGACGACCGGGCTCGACCCGGCTGCCCGCATCGACGTCTGGGCGGACGTCCGCGCGCTGGCCGGCACCGGCACCACGGTGCTGCTGACCACGCAGTACCTGGAGGAGGCAGATCAGCTCGCCGACCGGATCGCGGTTCTCGACGCCGGGCGGGTCGTCGCCGCGGGCACGCCGGACGAGCTGAAGGCGAAGGTCGGGCCGGACCGGGTCGAGACGGTCGTCCGGAAGCCGACGCTCGACGAGGTTTTCCTGCTCCTGACCGGCAACGCGACTGAGGAGGCGCGATGACCATCCCCGCCACCGCACCCGGACACGTGTCCTGGCCGACGCACACCGCCGTCCTGACCCGGCGGATCCTGGTGCACTGGAAGCAACGTCCGGTCTCGATCGCGGTCACGCTGCTGTTCCCGGTCCTGATCGTGGTGATGTTCGGCCAGCTTTTCGGCGGCGCGATGGACATCCGGGACGGCGCGTACATCGACTTCCTCATCCCCGGCATGCTCGCGATGACCATGCTGTTCGGGCTGGAATCCACTGTCCTCGCGGTGACTTCCGACGCCGCGAAGGGCGTCACCGAGCGGATCCGCGCGATGCCGGTCAGCGGGCTCGCCGTGCTGACCGGACGGTGTCTCGCCGACTTGATCAGCGCGGTCGCCGGGCTGGTCGTGATGATGGGAGCGGGGCTGGCGCTGGGCTGGCGGCCGCACCAGGTGTCCGTGCTGGGCGCGGTCGGGCTGCTGTTGTGGCTGCGGTTCGCCTTCGTCTGGATCGGGATCTATCTCGGACTGCTGCTGAAGACCCCGGAATCGGCGGTTTCGGTGCAGGTGCTGGTGTGGCCGGTCGGATTCCTGTCCGGCGTTTTCGTTTCCCCGGACACCATGCCTGCCTGGCTGAGCGCGGTCGCGACCTGGAATCCGCTCACCGCAACGGCTTCCGCGGTGCGCGAACTGGCGGGCAATCCGGCGTGGGCCGCGAATGGCTGGGCGGCGGAGCATTCCGTGCTGCTCGCGATGGCGTGGCCCGCGGTGCTGACGGCGGTCTTCCTGCCGCTCGCCACCCGGCAGTACCGGATGCTCGGGCGGTAAAAAAACAGCCGGGCGGCAAGGGAAATCCCCTGCCGCCCGGCTGCACCCCGAGAGGGAAAATCAGGCGCGTGCCTTCGCGTGCGTCCGTCCGCGCAGGTCGAGTTCGATTTCCTCCAGCGACCGCCCCTTGGTTTCCGGGACGAGCCACTTCGTGAGGAAGAACAGGACCACGTTGATGCCCGCGAACAGGAACATCGAGCCGCCGAGGCCGAGTGCGCCCGGGTCGGAGATGATCGGGAACACGGCGCTGATGATGCCGGTCGCGGCCCACAGCACGACGCTGCTCACGCCCATGCCCGCGGCGCGCACCTTCAGCGGGAACACCTCGGCCATCATGACCCACACGACCGCGCCCCAGCCGAGTTCGTAGCCGACCAGGTAGAGCACCATCGCGACGAGCATCAGGATGCCCTTGGTCGCGGTGTCGTGGACTTCCAGCACGATGAATCCGGCCCCGACCAGGGTGATCACCATCAGCACGTTGCCGATCAGCAGCAGCGGCTTGCGGCCCCACCGGTCGACCACGAACACCACCCACGCGGTGAACAGGAACTTGGTCACGCCGAGCAGCACACCGGACAGCAGGGCCGCCTGGGTCGCGAAACCGAGGCCGATCAGCATCGTCGGGAAGTACGCGTTCACCGCGTTCACGCCGCTGAACTGCTGGCCGATCGCGAGCAGCAGGGCCACCACGAGCATCGGCCGGACGGTCGGCGTCAGCAGGTCGCGGAGCCGGGTCTTCGCCGATTCCGAGTCGAGCCGGATCACCTCGCGGATCGTGCCGATCTCCTCGTCGACGTTCACGCCGCCGCCGTGCGAGCTGAGAAGGACCGCGCGGGCCTGTTCCTCGTGGCCGTTCGCGACGAGCCAGCGCGGCGTTTCGGGCAGGAACACCAGGCCCGCCAGCAGGATCACCGCGGGCACGATCGCGCCGGCGAACATCAGCCGCCAGTTGCCCGAGCTGCCGAGCCCGTAGCTGACCAGGAACGCGATCAGGATGCCGAGCACGATGAAGATCTGGTTCAGCGCGCCCATCGCCCCGCGCAGCCGGGCCGGGGCGAGTTCCGACAGGTACGTCGGGACCGTCGAGGACGAAAGGCCGATGCCGACGCCGATCACCAGCCGGGAAATGATCAGCAACGCGAACGTCGGCGAAAACGTGGCCGCGAGCGTGCCGATGATGACGACGACCGCGGCCACCATGATCGTGCGGCGGCGGCCGAGCCTTTCGTTGAGCCGGGAGGAGAAACTCGCGCCGACGATCGCACCGATCGAAATGCTCGCGGTGATGACGCCTTTGTCCCAGCCGGACAGGCCCCAGAGTTTCCCGATGAACGGCAACACCCCGGAAATGACGCCGAGGTCGTAACCGAACAGGATGCCGCCGAGGGCACCGAAGAAGTACAGCGTCGTTCTGCCGATGGGCCGCCGCGCCGCGGCTGTCTGTGTCATTGCCGAGCCGTCTCTTTCCGGGATGGCCGGCCGGTCCTGGTCCGCTGCCCGCGAGGTCAGCGCCGTCCTGGCCGGACGAATGGGGGTCGAGGGGACAAGGACTGCCGGACTGGTCCAGCACTGCGGAACGGCCGGATCCGCCGTCGCGCAGCGCCTTTCCACGCTGTTCGCCTGCCCGGCTCGCTCCCGTTCGAACTTCGCCGTACACAGTCACACGCTGGTCACCGGCGGGCAAGACGCGGGCTGATAACTATTCAGTCACGTGACTAGCGTTCACATATGTGGACAAGGTAGGCGGGCGTTTTCGCAGGTCAACGCCGTGGCAGGGAGATCTTGTCAAGAGTTTCCGCGAACGTCGAACTGTGGGGAACCGGCTGCCGGGGACGTCCGTCGTACCGGGCGTCCGGTCGCCGCGGTGGGGGAGATGCGCATGGGAACGGGTTTCGAGGTCGCTCCGAGGGAGGTCGCGACCGCGGCCGGACGGGCGCACCAGGCGGCGGCGACCGTGCGGACGGTCGACCTCGCGGGCGCGCTCGCCGGGGTCGGGCTGTCCGGCGGCACGAGCGTGGCGGCGGCGGATCGGCTGTCCGACACCTGGGGCCGCGTTGTTCCGAAGTGGACCGCCGACACCGAGGCTTATGCGGAGAACCTCGACCAGGCCGCGGCCGGCTACCGCGACAGCGACCAGAACGCGGCCGGCGAGATCGCGGCGGCGGGCCGATGATCACCTGGGGAGACGTCCGGCGCTGGAACCCGGCTGACCTCGCCGCGGCGGTCGACGCGCTCGGCGCCCGGGCCGCGCGGCTCACCGCGGCGAACGACGACGCCGACGCCATGACGAAGTTCGGTGCCTGGCAAGGCGACGCGGCAGACGCGGCGACCGCCAAAGGCACTGCGCTCACGGCGGAATTGAGGCAGCTGACCACCGACGTGTCGGCGGTCCGGCGCGGGGTGCACGACGCGCAGCTGGCGGTCGAGCGGATCAGCTCGGCGGTACGCGACGTCGACGATTTCGCTTCACGCAACGGAATGCGGATCGACGACGGCGGCGGAGTCAGCGGAGAACCCGAGCGGCAAGCCGAGGTCGCCGACCGCGTCGGCCAGATTCTCCGCGACGCCACCGCGGTCGACGCGGACCTCACCGTCGTGCTCGATCGCGCGGCGAAGGGCGAAAGCGGCGGGACGGGCGTCGTCGCGCTGGCGATGGCGACCAGTAGCCAGCCGAAACCGAACGGCACCCCGGCGGAGAACCGGGCGTGGTGGGACAGTCTGTCCGACTCCGCGCAGTCCTCGATCCTGCGCGACAACCCGGACCTGATCCGCAACCTCGACGGCATCCCGGTGGTCGATCGCGACGCGGCGAATCGTGTTGTGCTGCAACAGGAAATCGACAAGCGCAAGGGCGACGACGCGCAACTTCGCGGCCTCACCGCGATCCGCGACCGGCTCGCGGCGACCGGTGACGGCAAACCGCCCGCCTTCCTGATCTCGCTCGACGTCAGCGGCGACGGCACCGCGGTGGTCGCGGCCGGAAACCCGGACACCGCGGCGAATGTCGCGACCTACGTGCCCGGCACCGGCAGCGAACTGGCCAAGATCGGCGGCGACCTCGGCCGGTCGGACAAGATGTGGCAGTCGGCGACGATGGCGGGCTCGCCGTCGACCTCGGTGATCACCTGGGTCGGCTACGACGCGCCGGACGAGCTCGTGAACGCCGCCAGCGAGAAATACGCCGACGGCGGCAAAGAGGCGTTGTCGAAATTCGAGGACGGCCTGCGGGCATCGCACGAAGGCGCGCCGTCGCACAACACCGTGCTGGGCCACAGCTATGGCACGACGGTGATAGGCCACGCGGCTCGCGACGGCGGCCTCAATGCCGACGACCTGATCTTCGCCGGCAGCCCCGGTGTCGGCGTCGAGCACGCGAACCAACTGCACCTCGACGGCGTCCCGCAGGATCAAGTCGCCCAGCACGTGCACTCGACGGTCGCGGAACACGACCTCATCAAGATCACCAACATCGGCGTCGGCGGCCATGACCCGCTCGGTCCGAGCCCGACCGGCGACGGATTCGGCGGCCAGGTCTTCGAGTCCGCGCCGGGCGACAAGGGCCCGTGGTACGAGGGCGGCCTGTCCGGGGCCGCGCACAGCCAATACTGGGAGGACAACAACCCGTCGCTGCGCAGCTTCGGCCGGATCATCGCCGGGTTGCCGGCGTGACGGCGCGCCGCACCGCGCTGGCCTGCCTCGCCGTCCTTCCTCTCGTAGCCTGCTCCCCAGGAGGTGAAGCCATGACCACCACGATCACCGAAACCGAAGCCCGCGACCGGGTCGAGGGCTATGTACGCGCCGTGTTCGCGGTGCTGCCCGCGCCTGCCGCGCGGGAACTGTTCTCCCGCAACCGGTCCGAATGCACCGACCCGACCGACAACGGTCCGGCGGGGCGGTACGAAATCTCCGCCACCTACGAGGTGACCGGCCTCGAACCGGACACCTTCACCGCGCAGTTCGACGCCGTCGTGGATTGGTGGCAGGGGCACGGCTTCACGGTGCTGACCGACCGGCGGCCGACCGACCAGTACGTCTTCGCCCGCAACGAGCGGGACGGCTTCGACATGTCGTTGCAGGCAAACGAACTCGGGAAGCTTTACCTCGGCGCGACGTCGCCGTGCGTCTGGCCGAAGGGCACTCCCGAGGCCGCGCCCGAAGCGGTCGTAGAAGAAGAGGAAGTCGCGGAAGCTCCGGAGCCCGAGCGTCCGCGACCGCGCCGCGCGCCGGTGGACGACGAGGACTTCGGCCAGACGTCCTGGTCGGACGGAGGCGCCGCGTTCTGATCACTCGCGGGTAGAGTGGACTCGCAGGTCCAATCAGGAGGCAGGCGATGACGCTCACGCGCAAGGGCGAGGCCACGCGACAGCGGATCGTGGAGGGCGCGGCCGAGGTGATCCGCGAGCGCGGCGTGCTCGCGACGACGCTCGACGACGTCCGCGCGCAGACCAGGACCAGCAAAAGCCAGCTGTTCCACTACTTCCCGGACGGCAAGGAAGAACTGCTGCTGGCGGTCGCGCGCTGGGAGGCGGACCGGGTGCTGGAGGTCCAGCAGCCGTCGCTCGGCGCGCTGCGCACCTGGGACGACTTCCGGACCTGGCAGCAGGTGGTGCTCGGGCACTACACCGAGCAGGGCAGGCATTGCCCGCTGAACGTGGTGATGTCGCAGATCGGCCGCAACACGCCGGGCGCGCAGGCGGTGGTGACGCAGCTGATAGAGCGCTGGCTGTGCGAGCTGACCGCGGGGATCGAGAACCTGCGGGCGGCGGGGGAGACGCGGCCAGGGCTGGATCCGAAGCGGGCCGCGTCGGCGCTGCTGGCCGGGGTGCAAGGCGGGGTGCTGATGCTGCTGACCACGGGGGAACCGCAACACCTCGAAGCCGCGCTCGAAGTCGGTATCGCCGGGTTGCGCGCCGCTTAGCCGAAGTGCGTGAAGGGCTCCTTGCGGGAATCAGATTCCGGCAAGGAGCCCTTCACGGACAGCTGGGGTGGTTCAGGCGTTCTTGATCGCGGAGATCTCGAACTCGAGGGTGATCTTGTCCGAGACCAGCACGCCGCCGGTCTCGAGCGCGGCGTTGAAGGTGACGCCGTAGTCGCTGCGGTTGATCGAGGTCGAGCCCTCGAAGCCGACGCGGTCGTTGCCGAACGGGTCCTTCGCCGAGCCGCCGAACTCGAACGGGATGGTGACCTGCTTGGTGACGTCCTTGACGGTCAGGTCGCCGGTCACGTCGAAGGTGTCCTCGCCGGTCTGCGCGATCCCGGTGGAGGTGAAGGTGATGGTCGGGAACTGGTCGCAGGACAGGAAGTCGTTGTTGCGCAGGTGACCGTCGCGGTCGGCGTTGCGGGTGTCGACGCTCTTCGTCTGGATGGTGACGTTCGCGCTCGAGTTGGCCGGGTTCTCGCCGTCCAGGGTGAACGAGCCCTCGAACTCGTTGAAGGAGCCGCGGACCTTGGTGACCATGGCGTGGCGGGCGACGAAGCCGATCCGGCTGTGCGAGCCGTCGATCGTGTAGGTGCCGGTCAGGTGGGAGTAGGTGGTCGCGCTGGTCATGAGTTCCGTTCCTTCGGTCCTTGGTTGAGTGTTCAACTAGCACTGTAGCCCACAATAACTGATTGCGCGAGCAAGTGTCGGATATACTCCTCGTCTGTGGTGAACAGAACCCCGCTGACCAGCGAAGAAGAGGCAGTGTGGCGTCCGTTGATGCGGGTCGTCACAGTGCTGCCGAGGGCTCTCGAGGACCAGTTCGCGCACGACACCGGCGTCTCGCTGACGGATTACACCGTGCTCGTGTCGCTCTCGGAAGCGCCCGAAGGCAGGCTGCGGCTCACCGATCTGGCGGAGTCCGCGGCGCTGTCGCTGAGCCGGATCAGCCGGGTCGTCGAGGCCATGGTGCGCCGCGGCCTGGTCCAGAAGGTGAAATGCCCGCAGGACCGCCGGGCCGCGCACGCGACGCTCACCGAACTGGGGCGGGCGAAGCTCGCCGCCGCGTACCCCGGGCATCTCGAGCGCGTGCGGTCGTACCTGTTCGACCACCTCTCGCCCGAGGAGGTCCGCGCCGCGGGCCCGATCCTCGCCCGGCTGGCCGCCGCGCTGGAGCCGCCGGACTGTCCCGCCTGCCCGGACGATCAGACCTGACTCCGCGACGAAAGGGTTCCGATGCCCGACCAGGGTGAGTTCAAGCGCGACACGAACTACATCTCCGACCGCATCACCGCCGACGGCCGCGACGGCTGGCCGGTGGAGCCCGGCCGCTACCGCCTGGTGATCGCGCGCGCGTGCCCGTGGGCGAACCGCGCGTCGATCGTGCGGAGGCTGCTCGGCCTCGAAGAGGCGCTGTCGATGGGTCTGTGCGGTCCGACGCACGACGAGCGCAGCTGGACCTTCGACCTCGACCCCGGCGGCCGCGACCCGGTGCTCGGCATCGAACGGCTGCAGGAGGCGTTTTTCGCGCGGTACCCGGACTATCCGCGCGGGATCACTGTTCCGTCCATTGTGGATGTCCCAAGTGGACAGGTGGTGACCAACGACTTCAAGCAGATCACCATTGATCTGTCGCTGGAATGGGGCGCCTACCACCGCGACGGCGCGCCCGAGCTGTATCCGGAACGGCTGCGCGACGAGATCGAGGACGTCGCGGAGAAGGTCTTCCGGGACGTGAACAACGGCGTGTACAAGGCGGGTTTCGCCACTTCGCAGGAGGCTTACGAAGAGGCGTACCGCGCGTTGTTCTCCCGGCTGGACTGGCTGTCCGAGCGGCTGGCCGGCCAGCGGTACCTGGTGGGCGACACGATCACTGAGGCGGACGTGCGGCTGTTCACGACGCTGGTCCGCTTCGACGCGGTGTACCACGGGCATTTCAAGTGCAACCGGCAGAAGCTCGCGGAGATGCCGGTGCTGTGGGCGTACGCGCGGGATCTGTTCCAGACGCCCGGTTTCGGGGACACGATCGATTTCGGGCAGATCAAGGAGCATTACTACGTGGTGCACCGGAACGTGAACCCGACCGGGATCGTGCCGCTGGGGCCGGACCTGTCGGGATGGCTGACGCCGCACGGGCGGGAGGAGCTGGGCGGGCGTCCGTTCGGCGACGGGACGCCGCCCGGGCCGCCGCCGGCGGGGGAGCGGGTGCCTGAACTGGGGTAGTGAGAACCCCGCGGGTCAGTCCGCGTTTTGTCGACTCCGGTAGGCCGCGACGCTGGCCCGGTGCGCGCAATTCCGGGTGCAGTACTGCTTCGAGCCGTTGCGCGACAGGTCCACGAAAGTAGCTCGGCAGTTCAGTCCTGAGCAGACGCCGAGGCGCGACGGACCGTGGGTGGCGATCACGGAGGCCAGCGCGCTGAGCGTGGTCGCCGCCAGATGTGCTGAGCAGCGGTCGGTGTCGGAAGTCACCTCGGTCCACCAGCGGTCGTCCTCGTGCCGCAGTTCCGGGGTGGCTCGGCTGTCCCGTAGCCCGGCATTGATCAGGGCCGCGGCTCCGACCGCGTCGGTGCTCGCTCGTTCCAGCACGGCGCGCACGGTTTCGCGCAACTCGCGGACTTCTGCCAGGTCAGCGCGGGTGAGACGGCGTGAAGGCGCGGCCACCGGATGGTCGGCGAGGAAGTCGCGGAGCTGCTCCACGGTCTCGAGCGCGTCCTCTCCCTTGACCGGCCGCAAAGTGTTGGCGAGGTCGACGGCCGTCTGCACGTGATACGCATCCAGCATTTGACGTGTCTCCTCGTGTCTTCGTACTGTGACACCCATGGGTGCGTTCGCGTGTCACAGGATACCTGCGGCGGAAGCTACGAGCGCGGACGGGCGGCGGCTGGGGCTGACGCTGGGGATGCTGGTGCTGCCGATGTACGTGGCGCTGGGCGCGCCGTCGGTGGCGCTGCCTGCCATCGGCCGCGCGCTCGCGGTGCCGTTCGGGGCCACGGCCTGGATTCTCGCCGCGTGGTCGCTGACCTCCGCGCTCGCGATGCCGGTCGCGGGCCGGTTGATGGCCCGGTGGAGTCCGCTGCGGGTGCTCGTCGCCGGAGTCGTGGTGCTCGCCGCGGGTTCGGTGCTCGCCGGGGTGGGTCCGACGCTGCCGGTGGTGATCGCCGGTCGGCTGATCGGCGGCGCGGGGGCGGGTGCGACCGTGATCGCCGTCTTCGCCGCGGCCACTGCTCTTCCTGAGCGGGAACGGATTCGCGCGCTGGGAATCATCGCGGCAGCCAGCGCGACGGCGTCGGCGTGCGGAACCCTGCTGGGCGGGGCAGTCACTGCATGGCTGGGGTGGCGTGCCGTGCTCGCGCTCCCGGCCCTCGCGCTGCCCTTGCTGCTGGTTGTGGTGGCGCGCAGGTACACGTTCACGCGGACCGACGGCGGTAAGCCGGACGGGCGGCTCGACGTTGTCGGCGCGGCCGTGCTCTCGGTGCTCGCTGGCTCCTTGATCGCGTTGCTGCAAGCGCGTTCGGTCGGCCTGCCCGCTCCGGTCACTGTCATCGTGGCTGTCGCCGGTGTGCTCGCCGCAGCGGGACTGTGGCGGCGCGTGCGGCGCATGCCCGACGGGTTCGTGCCTCGCCGGGTGATCGCAGCACACGGCTTCCTGCCAGCCGGTCTCATCGGCGGGACGGTCTTCGCCGGTTACTACGGGGTGCTGTTCGTCGCCCCGTCCCTGATCGAACAGGCCACCGGCGGCGGTGCCCTTGAAGCAGGCGCGATCTTGGTCCCGGCCGCCGCCTGCTCGGTGCTGGCCGGGCGACTGGTCGGTGCCGTGCACGACCGGTTCACCAGTTGGCAGGTGGCGACCGGACTCGCGGGACTCACTGTCGTCGGGGTCCTCGTGGTCGCGGTCTTCGACGGGCCGGTCGCGGTGGTCATCGGCGCGGCGCTGACCGTGTGCGGGTTCGCCGGTTCCCAGGCGGTACTTGTCGGCCTCGCGCCGGAACTGGTCGCCGCGGATGATCGCGACACCGCACAGGGCCTGTTCAACTTCATGACCGCTTTGGGCGGCGGAATCGGTCCGGCCGTGGTCGCGGGTCTGTCCGGCCTCGTGCCGATGCCGGCGGCCCTCGCGCTGCTCGCGGCCCTCCCGCTGGCCGGAGTCGTTCTCAGCCTGTACCGGAAAGGAGCCCGCCGTGGCCGCCGAGCCATTCAAGGTCAGCGTCAGTGAAGCCGAGATCGCGGATCTGCGTCAACGATTGCGCCGGACGCGATGGCCCGAGCCCGAGCCGGTGGACGACTGGTCGCAGGGGTTGCCGCTGGCTTATGCGCAGGAACTGTGCCGCAGTTGGGCGGAGGACTACGACTTCGGGTTCGCCGAGCGGCTGAACGCTTTCCCGCAGTACCGCGAGACGATCGACGGGCTGGGCATCCACTTCCTGCACGTCCGCTCGCCGGAGCCGGACGCGTTCCCGCTCGTGCTCACCCACGGATGGCCGGGTTCGGTGCTGGAGTTCCTGGATGTCCTCGGCCCGCTGACTGATCCGCGCGCACACGGCGGGGATCCGGCGGACGCGTTCCACGTGGTCGCGCCGTCGTTGCCCGGGTACGGCTGGAGTGACAAGCCGTCGAGGACCGGTTGGGGCGTCACCCGAATCGCGCGCGCCTGGGACACGTTGATGGTCTCGCTGGGCTACGAACGGTACGGCGCGCAGGGCGGCGACTGGGGTTCAGCAGTGTCCGGCGCGCTGGGCGAGGTGGCACCTGAGCGGGTTGCAGGCGTCCACCTGAACCTGGGGTCCGTGGCGGCGGGCACGTTCGATGACCCGACACCCGCGGAGCTGGCGAATCTTGAGGCAGAGAAGGAATTCCAGCGCACTGGCCGCGGGTACTCGGCGCTCCAGGCGACCCGGCCGCAGACCCTCGGCTACGGCCTCACCGACTCCCCGGCGGGTCAAGCCGCCTGGATCGCCGAGAAGTTCTGGGCCTGGACGGACAACGACGGCCACCCCGAGGACGCGTTGTCGCGGCAGAAGATCCTCGACGAAATCTCGGTTTACTGGTTCACCGCGTCGGCCACGTCGTCGGCGCGGCTGTACTGGGAGAGCTTCGCCCACTTCCGGGACAAGGTCACCGCGCCGTCCGGACTGTCGGTCTATCCGCGCGACATAACGCGTCCGTCGCGGCGCGAGGCCGAACTGCGGTTCACCGACCTGCGCTGGTTCGAGGAACTGCCGCGTGGCGGTCACTTCGCCGCGCTGGAGCAGCCGGAATCGCTGGTCGAGCAGGTGCGGGGGTTCTTCCGTCTCTTCCGCTGACCGTCCGTTATTCGCGCCCGGGCAGCGGAAGGTCGTGTGCTTTGCGGAAGTCGTTCAGCGCGGCCCATGCGAGGTGCGGATCCAGCGCGAGACGGCGTCGAGCGACGGCCAGTTCGTGCAGGCTCGGCGTGAGGCGGGACTGGGTGAGCGCGTCGGTGAACACGTCCATAACGGTGGCGCAGAAGAGGACGAACGCGCTGCTGTGCAACCGCAATCGGTTGACCGCGTCGGCGAGGTCCGGGGTCGCGCCTTCGTGCAATTCGGCGGCGAGTTCGGCGAGTTCCACCGCTTCGCGGGTGTCGGGGATGCGGAGGAGTTTCGGCCACAGTTCGGTCAGCTCCGGCGTCTGCGCGAGCCCTCGAGCTTGTCCGGTGAAACCGCTCGCTTTGGCGGTCAGGTCGGCGCGGACCAGGATGCCGGTGACCGTCGACAGCGACGGTTCGTAGTGCTCGATCGTCACGTCCACCATGTCGATCGTGGTGCGGCGCAGGTCGCGGGGAAGGCCGCCGGAGAGGCAGTGGCCGAGGTAGCAGAACTGCTCCGGGACGCCGGGCAGCCGTTGCGCGATCCACAGCCTGCTTTCGTCCAGCGTGAACGATTCCAGGCGCACCACCTCGGAAAACGCGCTGTCGAACGCGTCGCGCACGGCCAGTCCGCGTTGCTCGAAGCTGAGCACCGCGTCGTCGGACACCGCCACGAAGTACAGGCAGCCGGGCACGCCGAAGATGCCCTTGATGTCGTTCACCAACTGCTGGGCCTTGTCCTGCTCGCCGATCTTGTCGAGTTCGTCGATGGCGACCACGACCCGGTCGGTGATTCCCTCCTCGCGCAAGGAGTCGGCGGTCAGCTGGGCGAACGCGCGGAACTCGTCGACGACCTCCGGATGCGTCAACTGCTGTTCGGCCCGTTGCGTGGTGCGGGTGCGGCCCAGCTCGCCGCCGGCCGGGACGGCGAGCTTGCCGGACCAGCCGGTGGTGTAGGTCAGGAGGTACTGGATCCGGAGCAGCTGCCGCCGTGCTTCGGCTTCGAGGGCGCGCGGTCCGGCGGACGATTTCCGGCGCAGGAAGAGGATTACCGCGGCGATCGCGGTCGCGAGAAGTTTCCACAGCCAGCGGAGCACGAGGACCGCGACCACGGCCAGGGCGATTCGGTTGCTCACTGGCTGGTTAGTCCACAGTGGACCGAGCAGATTCGGGAACCGCACTGTGCTGACGGTCTGCCACAGGTCGGCGGGGAACCGGGTGAATTTTCCGTTCCACAGCAGACCGCCGATCGCCCAGCCGAGCGCGGCCGAGAGGACGAGGTCGGCCGATCCGCGCCAGAGCCGGCGGGCCCACCACCGCAAGCCGAGTTCCGGACCCAGCGTCTGCCGGATCCGGGCGAGGACAGCGTGGCACAGCAGTTTGTGCAGGTGCAGCACGAAATCGCGGGCGTCGTAGGTGGCCGGGGCGGAGGCGACCACGACCAGTGGCGCGGGGTTTTCGCTGCCGTGCAGCAGCCCTCGCTGCATGGAACGGATTGCGGTGGTTTTGCCGGACCCGCGTTGTCCGCCGAGCGCGACCGCGCCGGAACCCGCGCGTTCGAGGACGCGCCGGATCCGTTTCGCCGCGGCGGTCGGCACGATCCGGCTGCTGTCCTCCTCGCCGAGGTCGTGCTGCTGGTCGAAAACCAGCGTCGTGCCGAAATGCAGCCGCCGGTGCGCGGAAATGACGTCGCGGACCTCGGGCAGCACGATCTCGCGCGCGGCGAACGAACGCCGCGGCCCGAGACCGAGTTGCTCCTCGTGGAACTGCATGGCGTCCGGACTCATCCACTCGCGCAACGCGGTGACTTTGCGGACCGCGAGCACGCCGGTGGCGAACAGGACGCACGGCATCATGACGCCGGCGAAAACCCGGAAGAACAGGGGAAGCTGACTCCACGCTGCGCTCATCAAGCTGAGGTAGACGAGCCCGAGCAGCACCGCGACGACCAGCCAGACCACCTCGCCCGGAGACACCGCCCGGTTTCGCGGCCGGAACCCGCGGTCGCCTTCGGCCATGACCTGGTCCTGCAGCGTGCGGATCTTGGCGAGCAGTGTCTCGTTGCGGAACAGTTCCTCGCGGACGACTTCGGTGCGCAGTGATTCGCGGGCGAGCAGGCGGGTGACTTCGTGGGAGCTGAGCGTTTCGTCGATGAGGGAGGCGAGTGCGGCTTGGGCGGTCCAGGAGTCGAAGTCTTCGAGGTCTTCTTCCTCGAGGAGATGGGGGTCGGTCCGCTCGCCGGTCACCGGCGGATGATGCCATATGCGGTGCTTCGGGCAGGGCGGTTTCGGTGATCGTTAGCGCTAAGTGAGCAGCCGCAGTGCGTCCTCCGGATCTTGGCGAGCAGCGTCTCGTTGCCGAACAGTTCCTCGCGGACGACTTCGGTGCGCAGTGATTCGCGGGCGAGCAGGCGGGTGACTTCGTGGGAGCTGAGCGTTTCGTCGATGAGGGAGGCGAGTGCGGCTTGGGCGGTCCAGGAGTCGAAGTCTTCGAGGTCTTCTTCCTCGAGGAGATGGGGGTCGGTCCGCTCGCCGGTCACCGGCGGATGATGCCATATGCGGTGCTTCGGGCAGGGCGGTTTCGGTGATCGTTAGCGCGAAGCGAGCAGCCGCAGCGCGTCTCGGGATGCGGTGTCGCGCGGGGTGTAGGCCTCGAGCCGGTGGTCGGGGCTGTCGGGTTGGAGCCAGACCTGGTAGTCGACGTCCACGTGGCCCAGCGTCGGGTGGCGCAGGTTCATCGGTCCGCTCGTGCAGTCCGCGACGTCGCCGGTCGCCCACAGCTCGGCGAATTCCGGGCTGCCCATCGCGAGTTCGCCGATCAGCTCCGCGAGCCGGGCGTCGGTCGGGTGCCGGCCGGAGGTCAGGCGCAGGTAGCCGATGTGGATGCGGGCGAGGTCGGACCAGTTGCGGTAGAGGTCGCGGTGCAGCGGGTCGAGGAAGAACATCCGCGGGATCGACGGCCGGGTTTCGGGGGAGTCCGGCGCGGTGTAGTCGACGTGTTCGGCCAGCAGCAGGTGGCCGGTGCGGTTCCAGCCCAGTACGTCGCCGCGGCGGCCGAGGATGATTGCCGGGACGCTGTCGCTCAGCGCGTGCAGCAGGGTCGCGACCCGCGGGTCCAGCGTTTCCGCCGCGGGGCGCACCAGGCGGGAGACGCCGGGGCGTTGCGCGAGGTTGTGCAGGTGGCTCGATTCGGCGTCGTCGAGGCCGAGCACCCGTGCCAGCGCGTCGAGCACTTGCGGCGACGCGGTGCCGGACTGGTCCTGCTCCAATCGCGTGTAGTAGCCGACGCTGACGCCCGCCAGCTGGGCGAGTTCCTCCCGGCGCAGTCCGGGCACCCGGCGGAGCGTGCCGTACGTCCGCAGCCCAGCGGCCTCCGGCGGCACGCGGTCGCGGCGGGTTTTGAGGAACACGCCGAGGGTTTCGGTCTGCATGACCTCGATGGTAGGCAGCCGCGCGCGTCGCTGCCTGCACCTGCGAGGGGTACTCATCGCAGGTGCTGGCCGAGGCGGTTCGCGCGTTTCCAGGATCGGGGGCATGACGGAAACTCGCCGCGCCTGGCTCGGGCTGCTCGTGGTGCTCGGACCGGTCCTGCTGGTCTCGATGGACGGTTCGATCCTGTTCCTGGCCATGCCGACCATCACGCACGCCCTCGCGCCGACGCCGGACCAAGCCCTGTGGATCCTCGACAGCTACGGCTTCGCGGTCGGCTCGCTGCTCATCGCCTTCGGCAGCCTCGGCGACCGGTACGGGCGGCTCAAACTGCTGATGATCGGCGCCGCGGTGTTCGGGGCGGGCTCGGCGGGCGCCGCGTTCGCGACCGGGCCGGAGTGGCTCATCGGCTGTCGCGTGCTGATGGGGCTCGGCGGCGCGACGTTGCTGCCGTCGGGGCTCGCGGTGCTCAGCGAGGTGTTCCCCGAGCCGCGGCGGCGGGCCCGCGCGATCGGGATTTTCGCTGCGACGTTCGCCGCCGGCTTCGCGATCGGGCCGATCCTCGGCGGGGTGCTGCTGAGCCGGTTCGGGTGGGGGTCGGTGTTTCTGGTCAACCTGCCGGTGGTCGCGGTTTTCCTCGCTGCCGCGCCCGTGGTGCTCCGGGAAGTCAAGACAACCCGGCCGGGCAAGGTCGATCTGCTCAGCATCGTCTTGTCCGCGGGCGGTTTGCTGCTGACGGTCTACGCGGTCAAGAACTTCGCTGCCTACGGTCTGTCCTGGTCGGCGATCTTCGGGGTGTTCGGAGCGGCGGTGCTCACGCGGTTTCTGCGGCGGCAGCGGAAGTTGGCGTATCCGCTCCTCGACGTGACCTTGTTCCGCGAGAAGGTCTTCACCGTCGCGGTGATCACCGGAGTGTTGTCGCTGTTCGCCTGGTCAGCTGCGGCATTTCTGACCGGGATGTATCTCCAGTCGGTGCTGGGAGTGTCCGTGCTCGCCGCCGCGTTGCTCGCGCTTCCGGGCGCTGCCGCGCTTACCGCGGTCTGTGTCCTCACCCCGGCGTTCTCCCTGAAGATCGGGAACCGGGCGGCCTTGGTGACGTGTCATTTCGCGATGGCGCTCGGATTGGCGTTGCTGCTGGCGACCACTGCCACCGGCGGAATCGGCTGGTTCATCGCCTCCTCGGTGGTGGCCGGGGTCGGCTACGGGATCTCGTTCTCCCTCGTCGCGGACACCGCGGTCGGCGCGGTCCCGGCTGACCGCGCGGGTTCGGCGGGTGCGATCGCGGAGACGTCCAACGAGATCGGCAACGCGCTGGGCATCGCGGTGCTCGGTTCGGTCGCGGCGTTCGTCGTCCGGTCGAAAGGGACCGCGGAGGCGCACGTGACTGGGCTGCATGTCGCCATGGGCATCGCGGCCGTGCTCTGCGCGGGGCTGGGAGTGCTTGCGTTGCGGTGGCTTCCGAAGGATTCGTCAGCTGAGGACGTCGTAAGCGAGAGCGACTGGGTCGTCGACCGTGCCTGACGGCTGGGCCTGGACAGCGGCCGCAGCGGCAGTCGCGTCGGGAAGGGCCAGGTGGGGGCCGCCGCGGAGATGGTCTGCTGCGGCCAGCAGGTCAGCGGCGGCGACTGGGCGGTCCATGCGCACGGCGTGGTCGGCGATGCCCACGAGGACGATCGACAGATACAGCACCTCACCGGATTCCGCGGCCAAGGCCAGTGCTTCGCGGCGGCGGTCCCGGGCTGTGGGCAGGTCGCCGGCTTGCGCGTCCAGGTAGGCGTGCGAATGCTGGATCATCGCGCAGAACAACGGATGTGGCGAGACTTCGCTCAGCAACGCTTCGGCCCGGTTCAGTTCCTCCCGGGCTTCCGTGAGGTCTCCGCGCCAGCGCGCCAGATCCGCTTTCGTCTGGGCCAGAAACGCGAGCGAGTCAGGGAACGGCACGGTCCGCGCGTCGCGTTCGGCGGCGGCTATCGCGGTCGCTGCTGCTGCCGCGTCGCCGAGTTGCCAGAACAGGTGCGCTTGCCGTCCTCGCGCGAAGAGAACGTCTTCGGCCGAACCGATTTCCGACACGACCTGGATGGATTCCTCGTAGCACGCAACGGCTTCCTCTAGTTCGCCGCGACGGCCGACGACCTCGGCGAGGCTGTTCAGCGCCAGCGACATGCCCCAGCGTTCCCCGCTCTGCCGGAACAGCCGGACGGCCTCGCGGGTGTCGGCTTCCTGCGCGGCCGAGTCGTACCAGCGGTTCAGCTGTATCCGCGCGCGGTGCAGCCGGGCATGGGCGCGCAGCCACGGGTCCTCATCGGACAGTAAATCGTCCAATGTGGACTCCATGACGCTGGGATCCCCGCTTTGCGTGAATACCGGAATAATGGAGCGCAGCAAGGCATTCTTGCTGTCGCGGCTGAGTTCGAGCGCTTTGCGGCCCAGCGCGTCGGCGGTGGTTTCGGAGGACATCCCGATGGTCAGCAACAACGCGGCCATCGCGTAGCCCATCGCGCGCAGTTCGCGATCCACCTCGCCGGGTAGCGCCAACGCCGCCTCGATCACTTCCTGTGCCTCGGTTTTGTGCCCGGTCAGCATCCAGAACCACGCGCACGACGTCGCCAGCCGCAGCGCCGTCGCGGCGTCGCCCGCGGCAATGGCACCGCGCGTGGCGGAAATCAGATTGCCGTGCTCGGCGGCGAAACGCGCCAGCCATTCGATCTGTTCTGCCTGGCGAAGGTACTTGTCGCCGGTCTCGGCGAAGGAGGCGAACCATTCGGCGTGTGCTTGGCGCATTGCCTCGCGTTCGTCGGCCGCAGTGAGCTGCTCCAGCCCGTACGCCTTGATCGTCTCGAGCATCCGGTAGCGCGGCTCGGCGTCCGCGGAGACAGTCAGTAACGATTTGTCGACTAACGCGCTGAGCAGCTCCGAAGTGCCGCCGCAGACCGCTTCCGCGGCTTCCGCGGTCGCGCCGCCGGAGAACACCGCCAACCGGCGCAGCAGCTGCCGTTCGTCCGGTTCCAGCAGATCCCAGCTCCAGTCGACGACCGCGCGGAGCGTGCGGTGTCGCGGCAGTGCGGTCCGGCTGCCCGCGGTGAGCAGGCGGAACCGGTCGTCGAGCCGGGCCGCCAGTTGCGACACGGTCATCGACCGCAACCGGGCCGCGGCGAGCTCGACCGCGAGCGGCATTCCGTCGAGCGCCCGGCAGATCCGCACCACTTCGTCCACTGTGGACTCGTCAACGACGAACCCTGGCCGCACCGCAGCGGCACGGTCGGCCAGCAGCCGTACCGAAGCGCACGACATCGCTTCGACGGACGTCGCGCCTTCTGCGGGCAGCGTCAGCGGTTCGACCGGCCAGAGCGCTTCGCCGGTCAGCGCCAACGGTTCCCGGCTGGTCGCGAGGATGCGCAGCCGCGGGCACTCGCCGAGCAGGTGGTCGGCCAGTTCCGCGGCGGCTTCGATGACGTGCTCGCAATTGTCGAGCACCAGCACCGCGTCCCGGTCGCGCAACGCTCTTGTCGCCCGCTCGCGCGGAGTGCCGCTGACGAGCGATCCCTTGTATATCTGCTCGCGAAGGCCCAGTGCGTCGAGCACGGCCTGCGGAACGTCCGCGCCGTCCCCGATCGGGGCCAGTTCGGCGAACCACACGCCGCCGCGTTCGGCCAGCAGATGCCGTCCGGTTTCCGTGGCCAGCCGCGTCTTTCCGGCCCCGCCGGGCCCGGTCAGCGTGGTGAGCCGGTACTCGCCGACCAGCTTGGCCACGCGCGCGACCTCGGTGTTCCGGCCGACGAAACTGGTCAACCCGGCCCGCAGGTTCGTGCGCGCGACGTCCTCGTCGGCGACCGTCTCGCGGAGGATTTTGGTGTGCGCGGCGGCCAGCTCAGCGGCCGGGTCGGCACCGAGTTCGTCCGCGAGCGCCATCCGGATCCGCGCGAACACCTGTAGCGCTTCGGCTGGTCGTCCCGCGGCTTGGAGCGAGAGCATCAACGCCGCGGCCAGCCGTTCGCGCAATGGATGTTCGGCGAGCACCCTCGACAGTTCTTCGGTCAGATCCGCACCGTGGCCCAGCCGGAGCGCGGCTTCGGCGTACTCCTCGGTGGCGGACAGCCGTAGCTCGTTCAGGCGCGCGATGTGGCCTTGGAAGAACTGCGCGTCCGAGACGTCGCCGAGCGCCGGGCCGCGCCACAGGTTGAGCGCCTCGCGCAGCAGCACGACGCGCTTCTCGTCAGACGCGGTCCGGGCGGCGGTGACCAGCTCCTCGAAATGGGCCGCGTCGACGGTCGCCTCGGGCAGCCGGTAGCCGGACGGGGTGGAATCGAGCCGCGTGCCGACCCGGCGCAGCCGCGAGACGAGCGCCTGCAACGCGTTGGCCGTGGCCGGCGGACGCGTCCCCCAGACGGCGTCGACCAGCTGCCCGGCCGAGACGACCCGGCCGGGCTCCAGCGCGAGGGCGCTCAGCAGCGTCCGCAATCGGGCGCCGGTGATCTCGACCGCGGCACCGTCGTCGTTCCGGACCTCCAGCGGGCCCAGCAAGCCGATCCGCACCTGGTCGATGATGCCGCGCCGGCCCCCGTCCCGTCCTCCGGGATCTCCCCGATATCCAGGAGGTTCAGGCAATAAATGCAGTCGACACCAAGTTTGCAGTCTGTTTCACTTTCCGGCGTGGGACTTCGAGAGCGGAAGAAGCAGGAGACCGTGCGGCGCATCGCGGAAACCGCGCTGCGGATGTTCGTCGACCGCGGATTCGAGGCGGTGACGATCGCCGAGGTGGCCGAGGCCGCCGACGTCGCGGTCAACACCGTCTACAACCACTTCCGCGTCAAGGAAGACCTGGTGCTGCCGCCGTCGGAGGCGTCGGCGGGACGGCTGGCCGGGATCGTGCAGGCGCGCGAGCCGGGAGTGTCCGCGGCGCGCGCGGTGCTGGACCGCCTGCGCGGCGAGATCGAGCAGCGCTCGCGGACGATCGGGCTCAGCCCGGGGTTCGGCCGGGTGCTGCCGATGATGCTGGCCGCGCCCACGCTCGCCGCCCGGTTGCGGGAACTCGGCGAGCAGATGGTCGCCGAACTCGCCGACCTGCTGGTCGCGGAAACCGGTGCGGCGCAGGGGGATCCGGTGCCCCGCCTGGTCGCCGCACAGATCGGGTGGGTGCACAGCCTGCTGTACGGCGAGATCGGCAAACGCACCGTCGCCGGCGAGTGGCCGGACGACATCGCGGAGGCGGCGCTCACGCTCCTCGACGCGGTGGAAGGCCTGCTCAGCGAACAAGTTCTGACTTATGCGACCCGGAAGGACACCTGACATGGACGCGTTCCGCGTAATCATCCGCGGCAAATTCGACTCTCTCGACGAGGCCGCCCGGACTTCGCTCGAGGACAAAACCGACGTCGCCTTCACCGAGGAAGGCACCTTCACACACGACGTCAACGCGACGGCGTTCACCTTCCGCTGCCAGGTCCCGGCCGGTCCAGACGACGACGAACGTGCGGCCAAAGACGGCGCGACCGCCGCGTTGGCCGCGCACGGCCTCCCGTACCGGGACCTGAACTACGCGGTCACCGACCTGCGGACGATCAAGATCCGGCGCAAGAACCGCCAGTGACCTCCGCCAGTGCGGTCGCCGCGCGCCAGCAGTCGTGGAAGGTGGAGTACATCGGCACCGGCGCGAGGCGGATGACGTCCGGACGGCGTGCGTCCGCGATAACGCCGTGCTGGTTCCGCAACGCGGCGCTGACGTCGTCGGCGTCCAACCCGTGCAGGCGGACGGAAAGCTGCGCACCCCGACGGTCCGGGTCGCGGGGTGTGAGCACCTCCAGCGGACGTCCCGCGCAGACCTCGTCGAGCAGCGTTTCGAGGTAACCGGTCAGCCGGATGCTCTTGGCGCGCAACGCAGTCATGCCCACCGCGTCGAACATCTCCAGCGAGGCGCGCACCGGGGCCATCGCGAGGATCGGCGGGTTCGACAGCTGCCACGAGTCGGCGGTGTCGACCGGCGTGACGGTCGGCTGCATCCGGAACCGCACGTCCGGGTCGGTGCTCCACCAGCCGGCCAGCTTCGGCAGCGAACGGTCCGCGAGATGCCGTTCGTGCACGAAGGCTCCGGCGATCGCACCCGGTCCGCTGTTGAGGTATTTGTAGGTGCACCAAGCGGCCCAGTCGACGGCCCAGTCGTGCAGCCGCAGCGGCACATTGCCCGCCGCGTGCGCGAGATCCCAGCCGACGATCGCTCCGGCGGCGTGCCCGGCGCGGGTGATCGCCGGGATGTCGAGCAGTTCCCCGCTGTAGTAATTGACCCCGCCGAGCAGGACGAGCGCGACCCGATGTCCGTGCTCGGCGAGCCAGCCGGCGACGTCCTCGCTGCGCAACGTCGATTCCCCGGGACGCGGTGAAAGCCGGATGACGGCTTCGTCCGGGTCGTAGCCGTGGAACGCGACCTGGCTGCGCACCGCGTAGCTGTCGGAGGGAAAGGCGGTGTTCTCGATGACGATCGCGTGCCGCTCCGGAGTCGGCCGGTAGAAGCTGACCATCATCAGGTGCAGGTTGACCGTCAGCGAGTTCATCATCACGACCTCGGCCGGGCGCGCGCCGACGAGCCGCGCGGCTGGCTCGCGCAGCTGCTGGTGGTAGGAGACCCACGGACGCGCTGCCTCGACGTGGCCCTCGACGCCCAGCCGGGCCCAGTCGGCGAGTTCCGCGTCCAGTGCGGCGCGGGTCGCGGTCGGCTGCAGGCCGAGGGAATTCCCGGCGAAGTAGGCCGTCTCGGGGTAGCCGCCGCCGGTCGCGGGCGGAACGTGGAACTGCGCCCGCGACGTCGGCAACGGATCCTGGGCGTCGAGGTCGCGGGCGGCCGCTTCGGCGAGGGCCACGGTCATGGGAACTCCACAAAGTCGGCGAAGGAACGCTTCTCATCGTTCTTGCCGGACGCCATGCCCGTCCAATGCCTGATTTGCTCGTTCCCATGCCTGCCCGGCTATCCCGAGGTATTCCCGAACGGCTATGTCCGGGCGGGCATTCGGTATTTCCGAAGCGTCGCGGATTGGGTCACGCTGTGCCGACCGACAACGGCCAGCAGGAGGCAGTGATCACGATGCCGACCGAAGCAGAAGCGAACCTCAAGCGAAGCATCTCCCTCTTCCAAGCCGTCGGAGTCTCGTTCCACCAGGTAGTGGGCGGCGGGGTCGTCGCGTTGATGGGCACCGCCATCGCGCTGACCGGGGCCGGCGCGCCGATCGCCTTCGCCATCGCGGCGCTCGCGGTGATCGTCTATTCGCTGCCGATCGCGTCGCTCGGCAGCGCGATGCCGGTCACCGGCGGCCGCTACACCTACGCCGCGCGGCTGGTCTCGCCTGGTGCCGGATTCGCGTCGATGTGGCTGTCCGCCGTGTCGGTCATCCAGCTCAGCCTGATGGCGCTGGCCGGGGCGAACTACGTCAGCGCGCTCGTGCCGGGCGTTCCGGTGCGGCCGCTGGCGATCGCGCTGATCACGGTGTTCTTCCTGACTAACCTGGCGGGCGCGACGTTCTCCAGCCGGGTCGGCATCGTGCTCGCGGTCGTCATGCTCGCCGCCTTCCTGCTGTACGGGATCGCCGGAATCGGGCAGGTGCGCCTGAGCGAGTTCGCGAACCTGACCCCGCACGGCATCAGCGGCCTGCTCAACGCGGCGGCCATGCTCACCTTCGCCACCACCGGTGCGTTCCTGATCGCCGACATCGGCGGCGAGATGAAGCGGCCGGGACGCGACATCCCGCTGTCCGTCGTCGGCGGCACTCTCGTCGCGGCGGTGATCTACGTGGTCGTGGCGATCCCGTCGGTGGGCGTGCTCGGCGCGGCGGCGTCGGCGGGCAAGCCGATGTCGGACGTCGCCCGCCACATCCTTTCCCCGGGCGGTTTCGCGTTCTTCATCCTCGGCGGCGCGATGGCGTCGGTGATCGGACACATCAATTCGCTGCTGCTGGCCGCGACGAAACCCGTGCTGGCCGCGACCGGCGACGGCTGGCTGCCCGCCGGGCTCGGCGCGGTGAACCGCCGGTTCGGCACCCCGCACTGGCTGCTGGCGATCCTCTACCTGATCGGCGTGGTCCCGGTGCTCGCCGGCTTCAGCGTCGCGAACATCGCGGCCATGACGTCGATCGTCACCGGGCCGTTGCTCACCCTGCTGATCATCGCGTCGTGGCGGGTGCGCCGGCAGCGTCCGGAACTGCACGCGGCGGCCCCGTTCCGGATGCGCCGGACGTCGCACGCCGTGCTGTCCGTGCTCGGCGTCGCGATCCTCGGGGTGCAGACTTGGTTGCTGCTCAAGCAGATCACCCTGCCGGCGCTGCTCGCGCTGGCAGCCTGGAGCGTGCTGGGGCTCGTCGTGTGGCTGGCGCGCCGGTCGCGAACTGTTTCCTTCAACCTCGAAAGCGAGTACGCATGACCACGCAGCTCATCCTCCTGGGCACGGCGGGCGGTCCCGCTCCGAAACGCACCCGGAGCGCTCCCGCGCAGGCGATCGTCGTCAACGGAGCCGCTTACGTGATCGACTGTGGCAACGGCGTGGCCCGGCAGCTGGTGCACGCGGGCATCCCGCTCGACTCGCTGCGCGCGGTCGGCATCACGCACCACCACTCCGACCACAACGCCGATTACGGCAACCTCTACCTGCTGGCCTGGGCCGCCAACCTGGAACGGCGGGTCCCGGCGTTCGGCCCGCCGCCGCTCGCCGAGATGACCCGGCATTTCCTGGCACTGAACCGCTTCGACATCGACACGCGGGTCGGCGACGAGGGTCTGCGCCCGTTGGATGAACTGCTCGACCCGCACGAGGTCACCGGGGACGGCGTGGTCTTCGAGGACGAGAACGTCCGGATCACCGCGGCCCGCGTGGATCACCCGCCGATCGTGGACGCGTTCGCCTACCGCGTGGACACAGCGGACCGGTCAATCGTGATTTCCGGCGACACCGCACCGTGCGAGAACCTGGTGCGGTTGGCAGCTGGTGCGGATGTGCTGGTGCATGAGGTCATGTACGTGCCCGCGGTGGACGCCATGGTGAGCCGCTACAACGGCACGACGCTGCGGGATCACCTGCTGGCGAGCCACACGAGTGTCGAGCGAGTCGGTGCGTTGGCCAAGGAAGCGGGCGTCGGGACGCTCGTGCTGTCGCATTTCGTCCCGACCGACGCCGACATCGCCGACGAGGTGTGGCACGACCACGCCGCTGCCGGGTTCGACGGCGAGGTCGTCGTCGGGAAAGACCTGCTGCGCCTCTGACCGGATCGGGCCGAAGTCGCGTCGTTCCCCGGGTTCAGCACGCTTCGTACCTACAGTGGCCAGGTGACTACGCCTGCCGAGGACCAGCGCGACCACGTGATGGCGCGCGCGTCCGCGCTCCGCCGCGAGCTTCGTGCGGGTCTGGCGCAGCTGCCGGACCAGGCGGAAGACGAACGCACGCAGACGCTCGACGCCTTGGTCGAGCGGGCGGAGGCGCTGCTGAGCACCGAGAAGGAGGTCGACGCGGCCGTCGAGCAGGTGCGGCTCGCCCGGCTGGAGGCGAAGCGCGGGAAGGTGCAGCGGACGACGCTGTACCTGGCGGTCGCGCCGGTCGCGGTCGGGATGGTGAGCGGGGCGATGATGCTGTTCGGCGCGCTCAACGCGGTCTGGCTGCTGCTCGCGTTGCCGCTGCTGGGCGCCGGATTGCGGATCGCGTTCGGGCCGCTCGGGCCGACGCCGCTGATGGTCAACCGGCGGCAGCGGGCCGCGTACAGCGGGGCGCTGGCCGCGATCTTCACCGCGGCCGCGCTCATCGGGACCGGGCCGACGGCCCAGCCGATCGTGGTCGTCCTGGCCGCGCTCACCACGGTGGCGACCGTGGCGTTTCTGGTGCAGGAGGCGCGGTGACCTACTCCGAGTACTACCGCGACACCGAGTACTACCCCGCCGAGGAGGGGCCAGAAGCCGATCCGGAACTGGTCGCCCTCACCGACACCGTCGGCGGGATGCAGGAGACCGTCGACGATCTGGAAAACCGCACCGTCCGCGAGCTTTCCGAACTGCGCGAGACGGTCGAGTCGTTCACCGAAACCCATTCCCGGCACGAAACTCGGCTGGACCACACGGCCCGGCAGCTCGAACGGCTCCGCCAGCGGTTGCTGGTGCTCGAACGCGCGGTCCGGGTGTCGGAGAAGGTGCCGGTGGTCGACCTGGACGACGTCGGCCCGCGGCTGCGGCAGCTCGCCGCGGAGGCGGAGCGGCGGCACAGTCTGGCCGCGCAGCTGCTCACGCCGAGCCAGCGCCGGCCGTACGAAGAGGACGTCGCGCGGCTGCCGCAGGCACGGGAAGTGCTGGCGCAGAGCGAGGAAGCGCTGATCGCCGTACTGGAGGTGCTGGCGAAAGCCGAGCGTGGCACGCCGGAACGGGACGACGCGGAGTCGCGACTGTCCGAAGTGGTCGCTCGACGACGCGGTGTGCTGGATCGCCAGCTGCCCGCCGCGCAGCAGGATGCCGAAGCGGCGCACCAGGTTCTGGCCGCGGACGAGGTGACGCGGACCCGGGTGCTGCCGCAGATCGAGAAGTGCGAGCGGGATTGGGAAGAACTGCATTCCCGGCTGCGCGAGCGGATCACCGACGCGATCGGGTCGAGCGCGTTGCTGCCGGTGTGGTTCACGCACGCGTTCGGAGTCGCGCCGCCGTCCGGTGCGGCGGGCGACAAGTGGATCCGCGCGGCGACGTCCGCGCTGGCCTACCGGGTGACGCACGGCGTGGTCGATCCCGCGCTGCCGCTGGGCGAGCCGCCGCCGTCGGACACCGACTGGACGGAACCGAAGTGGTCCTGGCGCGCCCGGCTGGAGAACGACATCGAGGAACTCGACCTCGGCGTGGATTAACGCGGTTCTTCCGGTGTGTCGTCGGAGGCGGGGACGAGTTCTCGCTGCATCCAGGTGACATCGCGCCAGGCCCCGTGTTTCCAGCCGATCCGTCGCCAGGTCCCGATGAGTTCGAAGCCCATCGCCTTGTGCAGTCCGACGCTGGGTTCGTTCGGCTGGGTCATCCCGGCCACCGCCATCCGGAAGCCGCGTTCGGCGAGCCGGGCGAAAAGGGCTTCGTACAAGGCTTTCCCGCCACCCGCGCGCCGACGATCCTGCGCCAGGTAGACGCTGACCTCGCACGACCAACGGTAGGCGGCGCGCTCCTTGTACGGGCTGCCGTACGCGTACCCGACCACCTCGCCGTCGATTTCCAGCACCAGCCACGCGTACGACTTCGTCGCCTTCGCGATCCGGGCGGCCATCTCCGTCGGCGGTTCGGCCTCGAAGCTGATCGTGGTGTCCCGGACGTACGGCGCGTAGATCGCCGCGCACGCCTCGGCGTCCCGTTCTTCGGCAGGTCGGATCAACATGTCCCCGATAGTAGACATGATCCGCTGCTATAGTCGACCACTGTGACCGATCCCCTCTCCGCCTCGCTCGCCGCGGCGGTGCGCGAAGCCCGGCAGGACCGTGCGCTGTCCGCGGGTGTGCTCGCCGAACGTTCCGGAGTTTCCCGTGCCATGATCGGGAAAATCGAACGTGGCGAAGCGCAGCCGACGGCGGTGCTGCTGAGCCGGCTCGCCACCGCGCTCGGGCTCACGCTGTCCGAGCTCATCGCCCGCGCGGAGGGCGACGACGACCGTCGCCTCGCGCGTCGTGAGGATCAGCCGACCTGGCAGGACCCGGTCACCGGCTACGTGCGCCGCGCGGTCTCGCCGCCCGGGCACGGGGCTACCGAGCTGGTGGAAATCGAGCTGCCGCCCGGCGCGAAAGCCGGATTTCCGGCCAGCTCCTACGCCTTCGCCGAGCACCAGGTCTGGGTGCTGTCCGGCCAGCTGCGGTTCCACGAAGGCGACGTCGTGCACGAACTCGCCGCGGGCGACTGCCTCCAGCTTGGCCGACCGGTCGACTGCGCGTACGAGAACCCCGGCGCTGAGCCGTGCCGCTACCTGGTGGTGCTCACCAAAGTGTGACCCAGTTAACGCCTGATTTGTCTGATTACCGGGGTCTCCCGCCCGGACATGATGCGACCGCACAGCATCCGGGAGGAGAAGCAAGTGGGTTCGTGGCGCGAATTGAGAGTGCATTTCAGCACCGCGGTCGTGCTGGCCGGCGGCGTACTGGTCGGCGCGGTCAACATCTATGTGGCAGCAAGCCTTTTGCCGACCGCGGTCGCCGACATCGGCGGGGAGCGGCTTTACGCGTGGAACATGACGGCGTTCCTGGTCGCGCAGGTCGTCGCGACGATGTTCGTCAGCCGGGCGCTCGCGCGGCTCGGCAACGCGACGGCGTACTACCTCGGGTTCGGCGTTTTCGCGGCGGGCTCGGTGGTGTGCGCGGTGAGCCCGGCGATGCCGGTGCTGCTGGCCGGACGCGGAGTGCAGGGTTTGGGCGCCGGATTGCTGACCGGACTGGGGTTCGCGGTGATTCACTCGGCGCTGCCACGGCATTTGTGGGCGCGGGGGAGTGCGTTGATCTCGGCGATGTTCGGCGTCGGCAACCTCGTCGGCCCGGCGCTCGGCGGGTTGTTCGCGCAATTCGGTTCGTGGCGGGCGGCGTTCGTCGTGCTGGCCGGTGCGGCGGTCGTGATCGCGGCCTTGGTGCCGCGGGCGCTCCCGCGCAGCGAACGAAGCGGCGACTCGACTCCGGTGCCGACCTTCGCATTGGTAGCCGTCATGGGTGCGGTCGGAGCGGTGAGCGTCGCCGGAATCTTGACCAACGTCGTCGCGATGGCCGCGTTCATCGTGCTGGGATTCGGTTTCGTGGCGGCGTTTCTGCTTGTCGAGAAGCGCGCCGCGGTACGGGTGCTGCCCGCTGAGACCTATTCCGGCTCGCCGCTGCGATGGATCTACCTGACCATCATGTGCCTCGCCGCCGGAGTTTCGGTCGAGTCGTTCCTGCCGCTGTTCGGCCAGCATCTCGGCGGATTGCCGCCTGCCGCAGCGGGCTTCTTTTCCGCCGCCCTGTCGTTCGGCTGGTCCGCCGGGCAGATCGTCAGCTCCTCGGCCCGTCGCGTCCGGCTGCTCTGCCTGGCCGGACCGACGCTGCTGGCGGCCGCGTTCGTCGTACTTGCCTTGTTGCAGCAGGAAAACGCGTCGGTGCTGGCTTGGCTGGTCGTCCTTCTCGCCGGTGGCACCGGGATCGGCATCGCCATGCCGCACCTGTCGGTCGCCGCGATGGCCAGCGGTCAGCAAGCGGCAGCGGCGATCGCGACCGTGCTCACGATGGCGACCGCGTTCGGTGCGTCGATCGCGGGTCTGCTGGTGAACCTGGGCGCGCCGTCGATGGTGACGTCCGCGCGCTACCTGCTGATCGGCTTCGCCGTCGTGGCCGCGGCCGGGATTTTCACGACAGCTGCGGCAGGCGTTGGTGCACGTCAAGCAGTTGCGCGAACGGATCTCCCGCCTTCGCCACGCGATCGAGCACCGTCCGGATCGTCCACCGATCCGGAGTGAGGTCGGGGTCGTCGAGTTCGTCCCACTCCAGCGGGACGGACACCGGCGCCCCCGGCTTCGGCCGCACGCTGTAAGGCGCGACGAGGGTTTTGTTCAGCACGTTCTGCGTGTAGTCGAGCCGCGCCAGCCCGCCGCGGCGGTCCTTGTGCCACGCCCAGCTCACCAGGTCCGGCACGATCTTGCCGATCGACTTCGACACGGTTTCCGCCCACGACCGGGTCTCGGCGTACGTATATCGCGGCTCGATCGGCACCCAAATCTGGATCCCGCGCTGCCCGGTCGTCTTCGGCCGTCCGATCAGCCCGAAGTGATCGAGCGCGGTGCGGTGCAGCCGGGCGAGCGCGAGCACGTCGTCGAACGAGGTTTCCGAACCGGGGTCGATGTCGAACAGCAGCCAGGTCGGATGCTCGACGTCGGACGTGCGCGACGTCCAGGCGTGCAGTTCCAGCGCGGCGAAATTGGCCAGCCAGGCCAGATCCGCGACGCCGGAGGGCACGAGGTACTGCTGCACGTCGCCGGGGTCGGCTGCCTCGTAATGCCAGCGGTGCAGCCATTCCGGCGCGTGGTCGGGGACTTCCTTGTGCCAGAACCCGGGTTTGCCGACCCCGCCGGGGAACCGGTTGGTGTTGAGCGCGCGGCCGGCGAGGTAGGGGAGCATCGTCGGCGCGATCCGGGTGTAGTACTCGATCAGTTCCCGTTTGGTGATCGGCGCTTCGCCGTCGCGTCCGGGGATCAACGTCTTGTCGAGATTGGTGACCTTCAACTGCCGCCCGGCGACCGTCCACGTGCCCTGCTTGCCCAGCTCGCTCAGCGCTTCGAGTTCATCCTCGGATGCTGGCTCGAACACTGCGTGCAACGGCACTTCCGCCTCGGTCGCGGGCAGATCGCTCCGCCACAACGCAGGCGGAGCGGCCGCGATCTCGTCATTGGTGAGCCCGCTTTTCACCGACTTCGGATGGTCCTCGGCGTCCCAGCCCGAGGTGGCGTGGTCGTCCTGCTTGTGCAGCAGGAACCACTGTTTCCCGTCGTCGTCCTTCTTCGGACGGATCAGCACGAAGCGCCCGGCCAGTTTCTCGCCGTAGAGGTCGAAGTGCAGGTTCCCGTCCGCGAGCGCCTGCTCGGGATCGTCGGTGTCGACCGGTTCCCAGCGTCCGCGATCCCACACGATCACGTCGCCGCCGCCGTACTCGCCGCGCGGGATGACGCCCTCGAAATCGGCGTACTCCAGCGGATGGTCCTCGACGTGCACGGCCATCCGCCGCGCCTTCGGATCGAGCGTCGGCCCCTTCGGCACCGCCCAGCTGACCAGCACGCCACCGAGCTCGAGCCGGAAATCGTAGTGCTTCCGCCGCGCGCGATGCCGCTGCACGACGAACCGGTAGCCGGGTTCCCTCGGGGCATTCGCACCAGCTGGCTCGTCGGTCTTCGCGAAGTTGCGCATGGCGCGGTACTTCGCCAGCCGCTCGGCGGCACCGTCCATTCGCTGCCCCTCCCGTCAGCAGGTCGGCGGAGGCTCCTCGGTGCAGGAGCTGCTGTCGACCGTCCCGGAAGCCGCTTGCAACAGCAAGTTGTAGAGCTGCTCGCGCTGATCCGGATCGAGCGCCGCGAAGACCTCGTCCTCGACCGCCGCGAGCGCCGCCTCGGCCCGGGCCAGCTCCTTCGCACCCCGGTCGGTCAGCACGACGACGTGCCGCCTGCGGTCCTCCGGCGAACGGCGCCGCTCGATCAGCTGGTCGGCCTCGAGGTCGTTGAGCAGGCCGACGACGTTGGTGCTGTCCATCTCGAGGATCTGCGCGAGTGACTGCTGGGTGCTGGAACCGCGGGTCTGCAGGACGGTCAGGGCGATCAAATGCCGAGGCCGCAGCCCGAACGGAGCGAGCACGCTCTCCGCGCGCAGCCGGATCCGGCGCGCGAAGTGCTCGAGCAACGCACCAGACCTGCGCGGAGCCTGGGCGACGAGCGGCAGCGGAGCCATGTGTCCAGTCTACGAGACAGTCCAGGTAGCTGCCGTGCTATAAATGGTTTGTCTTACACAAACTATCTACGGACGGTCATCGACATGGCACACCTGCTGCACCTCGACTCCAGCATCAACGGCGACCGCTCGGTGAGCCGCAAACTCAGCGCACGCGCGGCTCAGGCCTGGCAGGCCGCCCACCCAGACGGAACGGTGACCTACCGAGATCTGGGCGCGAACCCCATCCCGCACCTGGACCCGCTGGCCTGGGAAGCGCGCATCACCCCCGCGTCCGAACACACCGCAGCCCACCGCGAAGCCGCCCGAATCGGCGAAGAGCTGGCCGCAGAAGTACTGGCCGCAGACACCGTGCTGCTGGGCCTCCCGCTCTACAACTACGGCGCCCCCAGCTCAGTGAAAGCGTGGGTAGACCGCATGATCGCCGCGGCAGGAGAGGACCCGTCAGTCCTGGGCGGCCGAGAACTCCTGGTCCTGGCAAGCCGCGGCGGAGGTTACGGCGAAGGCACCCCAAGGCACGGCTGGGACCACGCAGAAGGCTGGCTACCGCACGGCCTTTCCCTGACCGGCCTGGAACCGCGCTTCATCACGGCAGAATTCACCATGGCAGACGTCAACCCCGCTTTGGCGGAATTCCGCCCGCATGCCGAAGAAAGCCTTTCCGCAGCAGAACGAGAAATCGACGCCCTCTGGACCCCCGCCACCGCAACCCGCTGACGCTCCAACGCGTGAAGGGCCCCTTCAGGGAATCTAAGTCCCTCAAGGAGCCCTTCACGCCTTTTCCGGTACGTGAGGGCCACCCTCATTGACTCTGATTCCCTCAGGGTTCCCCTCACGGCCTTCAACTCGTTCGCCGCGCGCCCGCTTGGGATGCCGCCACGGTGCGTCGCATGCACCCAATGCCACATTGGGGCGCAAGCCCCGCCGCCAACGAAACCGCCACCGATGCACCCAGCTCGAAGTGCACCCACACTTCCCCCGCACCCCGATACGAAGCTCTCCTGCGGTCTGGGGTGGCTTGTCAAGGCATCTTTCCCGCCTTGACAAGCCACCCCAGACCGTCAGCACAATCAAGCTTC
>NZ_JARACH010000038.1:0-83159 GCF_029087445.1 Amycolatopsis sp. La24 | reverse complement strand
GGCACCCAGCCCCTCCCCCACCCCCCGATACGAAGCCTCCCTGCGGTTCGGGGGTGCTTGTCAAGGCATCTTTCCAGCCTTGACAAGCACCCCCGAACCGTCAGCACAATCAACCTTCGGGGTGCCCCACGCAACCCCTCAAAGCAATGTCGCCGGAGGCGACGAGCCGAATCACCCCCCAAACGTCCGAACCTCCGGACTCACCTCCAAAGCATCCCGATTGAACGTCACCTCCACCCCTCGCCCCCGCAACCGAGACGCCCCCTGATCAAGCTTCCACCCATCCACCCGAACCCCAACCCGCGGATGCCGCCGAACCTGCCCCTCATCCAACCGAACCCGAACA
Organism: Amycolatopsis sp. La24; assembly: GCF_029087445.1. NCBI lineage: Bacteria > Bacillati > Actinomycetota > Actinomycetes > Pseudonocardiales > Pseudonocardiaceae > Amycolatopsis > Amycolatopsis sp. La24. The sequence goes on along the minus strand of NZ_JARACH010000038.1, from coordinate 82,813 downwards.
CTCGCCGCGTCCCCACCGACCAAATTCAAATAATTGTCACTGAAAGTGGCAGGAAGAACCCGCTCCCCAGTCCGCACGTCATAAACCTGCAAATGCACCATCAACGCCACCGACTCGCCGACATTCCGCACATCCACCGCCACCTCAGCCCCGTCGGCCCCGTGCGAAACCCCGGCGATCACCGAAACAGCCGCCCCAGGCATCCCCTCCAACCCGGCAAACCCAGCCTCCAGCCCAGGCTTCTCCACCCAATAGAAACTCCGAACCACCTCCGATCCACGCGAATCCCGAAGCACCAACCGAACAAAAGCAACCTCAGACGGCGCAGCACCAACCTCCGAAGCCACCCTCCCAACCACAGCACGGTCAGACCCAGCCACCCCGCCCACCGGCATCGAGGCACGAGCGAACTCCACCCCGTCCACCCCGTAAAACGAAGCCTCAACACTCCCCCGAACCACCGCCCGGGAATGATTAGCCACAATCACATCGAAGTTCCGCGCATCCAGCACCACATTAACCCGCCGACAAGCATGCTGAACCGCATAGAACGACGAATGCGCCTCCAAATCATGACTGTACATCTGCCAGACAAAACTAGGCTGCGCAGGATTAGTCATCCACATGATGACCCCAGTACGCGGATAAGGCCCAACACTCCGCATATAAGCAACCGGAGCCGCGTAAATAGCCCGAATACACTCGTAATTCATCAACTGCGACTTACGCGCGAAATCCGCAAGATTCCGGACCTCCCCATACCGCTCGCCAGTCAGCCGAAGATACCCCGCACCACCCCCATTCCCGCCGTTCCCGTTGACATCCCGATCAGCCCAGAAATCATCCGGATGCTCCCACGAAGCCTCCGGAAGCATCTTCCGCATGAACTCCAACGTAGGAATAGAATAAGACCCGACCTCATTATGAAACGGCGGCCACTGCGTACCGTCATTCAACGCGAAATGCTTGGCAGGCGGCACCCAGTGGTACGGCCCGCCAGACCGGTACCCGTCAACCGGATTCTCCCCGGTATCCCCGGCAGAACTAGTCAACACCACCCGCTGCGGATCCAGCTCGGCAACCAGCGCGTCCAGTCCGTCGATCAACGGCTGCGGCGGCGGCCCCTCGTTGCCACCGCACCACAGCAGGATCGACGGATGATTGCGAAACCGCACAATGCAATCCCGGATATTGGCGAGATCCCGCTCAATATTCTCCGCAGGCGGCCCCTCAGTGGAACAGAAGAAGTCCTGCCAGACCAGAATTCCGTACTCGTCGCAGGCAGCAAAGAAGTCCTCGGTACTGCTCTGCCCGTTCCAGTTCCGGATCAAGTTGAGATTAGCGTCCCGATGCAACCGGACCTGCGCCCGCAACCGCTCCCGAGGGATCCGCTTGAGCGCCTCGTCCAGCCCCCAGTTCCCGCCCATCACCAGGATCGGCTGATTGTTGACCGTGATCGCCAGACACTGCGTCACCGCCCCGGACGGCGACCGCATCGGCGTCGTGTACTCGATCCGCCGGATCCCGAAGTCCACCGTCCGTTCGTCGTGCACCTGCCCGCCGGACTCGACCCCGACCGTCAGCCGGTACCGATACGGCTCCCCATACCCGTTGGGCCACCACAGCTTCGGCCGATCCACCCGCAGACAGGCGATCTCCTTCGACGTCAGCTTCACCGACGACGCCCCCGCCGGAACACTGACCGTCCGCCGGAACCCCCGCCCGTCAAGGGACCCCGTCACCATCACGGACTTCCCGGCAGCACTGTCCACCGCGAGCGAGACCGAGACCTCCGCCGTCCGCAAATCCTGCGACAGCGTCGAGGTGACCTGGACATCAGCCACCCGCACCGGCCCCGTGGTACGCCAGGTGACCGGCTGCCAGATCCCCAGATCCCGGTCCGGAATGGTGGGCAGCCAGTCCCACCCGGCGGTGCAGAAGAACGTCGGCCCGTTCTTCAGCGTGATCCCGGTCGGACCGCCGTTGCGCCCGCCGCGCGTCACCCCGCTGGCGTAACTCGGCAATGCGGGCGGATCGGTGTAGTCGAGCTTCCCGACCAGCACCGCCAGCCAAGCGACCCCGTCCGCCTCGGCCACGATGTCCGTGACGTCGAAGACCGCGCGCTTGAACGCGCCCTCGACCGTGCCGACCCTGGTCCCGTTGAGCCACACAGTCCCGAGGTAGTTGATCCCGTCGAACTGCAGCCAGAACCGCTGCCCTGGCACCAGCCGCGGCACCCGGAACGCGACCCGGTACCAGTAGCCGGTGTCCTTGAGGGTGTCCGGGACGGTGTCGGTCACGATGTGGCCGTACAACGGATCGGGATACTCGCCGTTGGCGATCATGCTCGTCAGCGGAGTCCCCGGGACAACGGCGGGCTTCAACCCAGCGACGTCCTTCGCGCTGGCGAGCACACTCCCGTCCGCAGCCGTGCCGTCGGCCGCGACAAAGGTCCAGCCACTGCCGATCTCGCCGCCGACCTGAGGCGGACGCGCGTCCGGAGCTGCCTCGGCGGTACCGGACACTCCCAACGCGCCGAGCACACCGCCGCTCGCGACAGCAATCCCGCCGGACAGAAACCGCCTGCGATTCACCTGGGTCACGTCGCTCCCGTAGCCTCTGACATCGTTGTCACCCGCACTTGAACCCTATTATTCGGCCGTTCGCGGGCCCGATGTCAAGCGGCGTAAGGAGGTTTCCGCGCCGCCGCAAGGTTTCTGTCGGGCGGACAACCGGCGGCGGCGCCCCAGCGTGACCGGCGCTGCGCCATAGGAAGGAACCTTTATAAAGTCGGCGGGAAAATCGCCCCGCACCCCTGGCGACCGGCCGCCGTGCGCTTTTAGGGTGACGGCGTTCGGGGCGGGGACCACTGCCCCGCTCACCGGTGCACCACCGAAGGAAAGCGAGTTTCCCAATGCCCGAACCCGTCGAGATGTGGACCGCACCCGACTTCGTCGAGTACGAAACCCCGATGGAGGTCACCGCCTACGCGGCCCGCCGGGAGGAGTGACCCACCGGACGGGACCGGTCCGCCGCGGTCCCGTCCGTCCCGGAAAACCTTACCGCTGAGCGAGAATCCCGGAGGAGCGAATGTCCACTGTGCACCCGATGAGTCCGGCGGAGTTCACCGGAGCCCTGCGCGGCCTCGCCGACCGGTATTGGGGCAGCCATCCGTTCCACCGGCGGATGCACGCCGGCGAACTGACCAAGCGCGAATTGCGGCTCTGGGCCGCGAACCGCTGGTACTACCAATGCGTGCTGCCGCAGAAAGACGCGGCCATCATCAGCAATTGCCCGATCCCGGAAATCCGCCGGATTTGGCTCGACCGGATCGTCTACCACGACGGCGCCGTCGAAGGCGAAAGCGGAGCCGAACGCTGGCTGCGACTGTGCGCCGCGGTCGGCCTGGACCGCGCCGAAGTCCTTGACGAGCGACACGTCGCCCCCGGTGTCCGGTTCGCCGTCGACGCCTACGTCACCTTCGCACGCACCAAACCTTGGGTGGAAGCCGTCGCCTCCGGCTTGACCGAGATGTTCGCAGGACACCTGATGCAGCAGCGGGTGGTCGACGTCCTGGCGAATTATTCCTGGATTTCCCGCGCCGACCTGGCGTACTTCACCAACCGGATCGACAAGGTTTCCGGCGAGGGCAAGGACACTTTGGACATTGTCGTACAGCACTGCGTCACGCGCGAACAGCAGGAGAAAGCGGTGGCCGCGCTGTCGTTCAAGTGCGATGTCCTGTGGTCGATGCTCGACGCCATCGAACGCGCCGCGGCCGAGGAGTGAGCCGATGGACACCATCACGACCGCGTCGGTGCCGAAACTGCGCGTCGGCGTCCGCCTGACGTTCGATCACGTGCGCGGGACGCAGGTGCTGCTGTTCCCGGAAGGCGTGCTGGTACCGAATTCCACCGCCACCGCGGTCCTCGAACTTTGCGACGGCACCATCCCGGTGTCCGGCATCGTCACCACCTTGCGCAGCCGCTACCAAGGCGTCCAGGAGAGCGACGTCCTCACCGTATTGGCCCGGTTCGGACAACGGCGGGTGATCGAATGGACGTGACCGCACCGCTCGGGTTGCTCGCCGAACTGACGCACCGCTGCCCCCTGCACTGCTCGTACTGCTCGAATCCGGTGGAACTCGTCAGCCGGTCCGCGGAAATGTCCACCGCTGAATGGATCGACGCGCTGTCCCAGGCCCGCGAACTGGGCGTGCTCCAGGTCCACCTCTCCGGCGGGGAACCGTTGGCGCGCCCCGACCTTCCGCATCTCGTCACGCACGCGAGCGACCTCGGCTGCTACGTCAACCTCGTCACGTCCGGCCTGGGCCTGACCGAGTCCCGGCTGACCGATCTCGTCGACCGAGGTCTTGCGCACGTCCAGCTCTCGGCCCAAGCCGCCACCGCGGACCGGGCGAACCTGCTCGCCGGCGCGAAAGCCTTCGACCGCAAGCTGGCCGCCGCCGAGCTCGTGAAAGCCTCGGGCCTGCCGCTGACCGTCAACGTGGTGCTGCACCGGCACAATCACGACCAGCTGGCCGACATCATCGCGCTCGCCGAGTCGATGGGCGCGGACCGGCTCGAACTGGCCAACACCCAGTACTACGGCTGGGCCCTGCGCAACCGTGACGCGCTGATGCCCACCCGCGCGCAACTCGCCGCTGCGGAATCCATCGTCCGCGCAGCCGTCGAACGCCTCCGCGGGAGGATGGAGATCATCTACGTCGTCGCCGACTACTACGAGCCGTTCCCCAAACCGTGCATGCACGGCTGGGGCGCGCGGCAACTCACCATCGCGCCCGACGGCACCGTCCTGCCCTGCCCCGCCGCCAGCGCGATCACCACGCTCACGCTCGACAACGTCCGCGACACCGCGTTGGCCGACATCTGGTACCGCTCGGAGTCCTTCAACGCCTACCGCGGCGAGGACTGGATGCGCGACCCGTGCCGCACCTGCGACCGCCGCACCACCGACTTCGGCGGCTGCCGCTGCCAGGCATTCCAGCTCACCGGCGACGCGGCGAACGCCGACCCCGTGTGCTCCCGCTCCCCGCACCGCGGCATGGTCGACCTCATTCTCACCGCACCGTCCACTCCGGACCTGATTATGCGTGGCCCAGCCCGATGAAGGTCATCCTCCTGGGCACCGCGGCCGGCGGCGGCTTTCCCCAGTGGAATTGCGCCTGCGCGCAATGCACGTCCGGTGCGCCTTCGCGTACGCAGGACAGCGTCGCCTTCAGCGCGGACGGCCGTGCCTGGCACCTCATCAACGCCTCACCGGACATCCGCGCGCAAATCCTGGCCACGCCAGCGTTGCGAGCCGGACCGGGCCCGCGCGAGACGCCCCTGCGCACGGTCCTGCTCACCGACGCCGAGCTGGACCACACCCTCGGCCTGCTCATGCTCCGCGAGGCGACGGCCCTGACCGTCCACGCCCCCGCCGCCGCCCTGCACGCGCTGACCGACCACTTCCCGGCCCGTCCCATCATCGGCGAGTACCACGACTGGACCTGGCACGCCTCCACCGAAACCACCCTCGACGGCCTCGTGATCACTTCCTTCCCGATCAGCGACAAACAACCGAAATACGCCCGCTCCTCCGCCCGTCGCGGCCCGTGGGTCGTCGCCTATCGCATCCACGACCCGGCAACCGGCGGCACGCTCGTCTACGCGCCCTGCCTGCGCACCTGGCCACCCGGCTTCGACGAGTTCACCGACGGCGCGAGCCTCGTCCTCCTGGACGGCACCTTCTACAGCGGCAGCGAATTCACGACGGCCACCGACAGCGCCAACCCAGCCGCCCAGCAGGCGATGGGCCACGTACCGATCACCACGACGCTGCCGATGCTCGCGAACCGCCCGGGGGTCGGCCGGTGGGCTTACACGCATCTGAACAACACGAACCCCGTCGTGGACCCGCACGGCTCGGAGCATGCTGCGGTGGTGGGTGCTGGTGCGGAAGTGCCGCCGGATGGAGCCGAGTTCACGCTCTGAACCGTGCGCAAGCCTCACGACGGTTAGCCGGGCACGGCAGAACCGCCCTGCTCGACCCGGCAGAGGCCGCGGCGTGGATCCCGACGCCGAAGTGCCGCTGGACAGAACCTAACTCGCAGAGTCGCGCACGAATCTCGCGGAGATTGCTCCACCAGGAAGGGCAGAACCACACCGCGCACCGACCTCACGGACCGGACGCACCGCCGTTCACACCACGGGAAGCCGAATCAGCACCGACGGAACAGCCCCACCTCCCTCGTCAAGCACGCAAACACACCACACCGGCCCAGCACGCACCACAGGCCGCACCGCCCACCCGCCGGAAACCCGCCTCAGGTCGCCGAGCAGCGGCGCGATCAGCACCGGGCACAACCAGTTCATGCGGTAACCGGGCACGACTAACCGGCCCTCCGCCGAGCCTTGACAGGCGGACCAGAAGCCAGTCCACCGGCTGCTGCCACACTCAACCGCCAGGTGCTCGTCTCCTGACTACAAAATCCCGGCGAGCAAACACGTTGACCAACCGCAGGTCGCCGGTCGCCAAAAGCCCCACCTCGGCAAGCAGATGCGACACACCTAGGTCCGGATATCCCCCACCAGCAACAACCGCTCTAGCATCTCCGGCGTAAACACCACCCCGGTCACCTCCGCCGCCACCGCGAAAGCCGCCGCGATCGGATTCGACGGCGTTTCATCCGGGCCAGGATCCAACCCTGCCTCGCGCATCACCTGGATCAGCCGCTCCGATTCGCTGCCGTACGTCCGGCTCGGCAGGCACGGAGTGAAACCAGCAACAACCGTGCCGTCCACCGCGTGCACGAAGTGCGCCTCCGCATAGTCGTGCCGGTTCACAGCCACGACCTCGCTCCCTTTCGACAGCCGCGCAACGACTTCCGGCAAATTCCCCTGCCACCCCCACGGTTCGACGGCGACACTCCACCCGCCGGACGACACCACGCCGACGTACCCTCCGCCGTTCCCGCCTTGGGTCTGCGCGACGTACTCGGCGACCAGATTGTTCAACTCCCCGAACGTCATCTGCTCGCCGCCGACGGCACCGAACCGCCGCACCACCTCGGGCGGATCGAGCCCGCGCACGAACGAAACGCAGAAGATGTCCTGCAGCGGCCCGTAATCATCCAGCCATGCCAACTCGGTCAGTAAGTCCGTCATCACGCCTCCAAGATCGACTGCGGCCATGATGACAGGCACCACCGACAAAAACCGGATCCGCGACCAAAGCAGTCCATTGTGGACAGCAGAGGGTCACCTCTGCGGCGGCTCCGCCTGCAAAGTCCCGGCAGGCAGCCGATCCGCGCCCCAGCTGCGCTCGAGATACCCGATGATCCGCGCGACGTCCTCGGCGGGCACCTTCTCCGGCTCGCCGTGTTCCCGAGGATCGACGTGGAAGATGTAGAGCCGGGACGCGAACTGGTCGAACGGCAGCGAGGCCTCGCCGAACCGCTCGCCGTTGCCCGCGGTCGAAACCACCACGCCGTCGCCCCAGTCCTGGCCGCTGTCGTTGTTCGGGTTGTAGAAGTACACCCGCATGACGTCGTCGGGATCGGGCGCGGTGCGCAGGATCGTGATCGCGTGCCAGCCGACGTAGCGGGCGGCGCTGTCGGTGACCGCGACTCCGGCCGGCTGCGGGTGGATCAGCGGCTGCTCGCCGTTGTACGACGGGTGGTAGCTCGCGTGGAACTGCCGCAAGAAGTCGTCGAGGTCGATCAGTTTTCCGGTGGCGACGTCGACGTTGATCCGGAAGCCCCGAGACGCCCACCAGCCGTGGAACTCGGGGTTGACCCAGCGGTGCGGGTCGCCCGGCCGGTCGGCGCAGCGGCGGCCCATCTCGGCGTAGATCCGGTCGAGATGGGGCACGACGAGCGACGACACCGGGTCCAGGTCGGCGGGCAGCGACTCGGAGAGCCCGGCCCCGCTTTCCTTCGACGACACCGGCTGTCCTTCGAAGTGCATGACGACCTCGTCGTCGCGCGCCGCCCACACCACGACCTGCAGCAGGTAGTCCGGGTCGTTGTAGGCCCACATCGACAGCGCCCGCGCCGACTGGCAGGTCGGGTTGTCGCCCTGTCCGACGCCGAGCGGCTGGCCCAGCATCGACAGCACGCCCGCGAGCAGCCGCGCCTCGGGCCTCGGCTGGTCGCCGAACACGAGCGCGAGCCGTTCCCGGGCGGCGGTCGACAGCTCCAGCGCAAGCTGCCGCCACAGCGCGGGCACGACCGGCGGTTCGTAGAGGATGCCGCGGTCGAGCAGCAGCGCCAGCCCGTAGACGCACTGCGCGGTCTGCGGGTGCACGGCTTCCTCGATCAGCCGGTGGACCAGGTCGTGGTAGCGCATCAGGCAGTTCCGGCCCACGTCGGACAGGCCGAGCGCTTCGCCGACGAGGTAGTCGCTCTCGTGCGCGAGGTACCGCAGCAGTTCGGCGTGGTACGGCGACACCAGGCCGGTGTCGTGCATGGCCCGGGCGAACCCGGTCGCCTCGTACTGCAGGCTCGCCGCGTCCATTGCCTCGAGCCGCGCCCGGAAGACGTCGACGCCCGGGTCCTCCCGGCACGCCTCGGTGGTCCCGAACAGGCTGGTGATGAGCCGGTCGAGGCCCTGCACCGACGAACCGCCCAGGTCGACGTCCGGGTCGCCGCGGTAGATCGAGATCCGCGTGATCAGCGATTTGACCTGGTCGACCTGGATCGGGCGCTGGCGCAGGATCCGCCAGATCTCCTCGACCACCTTGTCCAGGATGCTGTCGTAGCCGATCTGGTCGGCGAGGTACCGCAGCAGGTCGCGGATCAGCTGCGCAGTCCGGCCCTGCCGGGTCCGCTCCGCTTCGCTGGGCGGCGTGAACAGCAGCTCCAGGTTCGCCCCGAGCACCTGCGACAGGAACACGCGGGCGTCCTCGGCGGGCAGCGTCGGATGCTCGTAGTCGCCGCACGCGACCGCGAGCATCCGCAGTTCGCTGGTCGCCTCGATCACCACGGTGTCGGAGTTCCCGCTGTGCAGGCCAGGGCCGACCAGCGCGGGGATCAGGATCTCCGGGGTGTCCCAGTCGGTGCCCTGGAAAACCCCGGCCTCCTCCAGCGCCCGCGCCCTCGCCCGGACCGCGGCCGCGCCGTCCGGCTGGAGCAGCACCCGCCGCAGCGCCTCCAGCACCCGGCGCAGCTTCGTGTGCTTGCCGAAGTCGCGGGTCGCGGCCATGGCCGCGACCGCGTCGTCGAGCGACGCCACGCGTTTGGCCAGCGTCGCAGTCGTGCCGGTGACGTCGGCGTTCGGCTCCAAGTGCGTCCTTCGGTCGGGGTGGCGGACTCGTCCGTGCTCAGACGTAGAAGTCCAGTTCTTCCTGTTCCTTCAGCAGGTCGCGCATCCGGTAGGCGTCGTCCCCGAAGAAGTACAGCAGACCCCAGTGCGTGCCGAACGCGGTCCTCTTCGTGACCGTCTCCTCCAGCGGCGCGGTCAGGTCGTGCGACTCGTAGTAGTCGTCGTCCTCGGTCTGCTGGGGGATCCGCAGCTCGCTGACCACCCGACGGCGAGGGTACACACCGAAACAGCCCGCGACGCCGGTCGCGTCGACGACCTCCCGCGGGAAGAAGGCGTCGATCTCCTCCTCCGTCGTTTTCGGGTCGAAGGACAGGACGAGCGCCTGGTAGGCGTTGAAGCCGTAGGCCCGTTCGAGCAGCTCGAAGACCTTGAACCCGGGCGGCCGGTAGGCGACCTCGCCGAAGTACATCTCGCCGTCGCTGGTGACGAAGTACTCCGGGTGCACGAAGCCGAACTCGATGTCGAAGGTCTTGACGAGCTTCTCGATCTGGGCGGTGATCTGCGGCCGGTACCGCTCCAGCTCGGGGGTCGCCGGCACGAACACCGAGTAGCCGAGCGTGACGTACTCCGAGATGTTCAGGAACTTGACCTTGCCGTTGTGGATCCACGCCTCGACCGCGAACTCCCAGCCGTCGAGGTGCGATTCCATCAGGACCGGGAACTCCTCCTCCGGGATCGAGTCGATCTCGTCCGGGGTGCGGATGACGCGGTGGCCGAGGCAGCCCGCCTTGTCGAACGCCTTGAGGTGGATGGGGTCGTTCGGGTCGCCGTCGAGCTTGAGCAGCGTCTGGTTGACCCGCTTGAGGAACCGGACGACGTCGTCTCGGGCGTGCGCCTCCTCGAAGATCCCGACCCGGATGCCGCCGAGCTGCGCGCGCCGCTTCATCAGCGCCTTGTCCCGCAGCAGCATCGCCTGGCCGAACAGGCGCGGGTTGTCCATCAGCACCGAGTTGATCGCGCCCGCCCACTCGACCGTCTCCTCGAACAGCGGGATGGCGACGTCGACGCCTTCCTCGTGCAGGATCTCGGCGATCTCCATCGACCGGTCGTTGAGCCGCTCGAAATTCCACGACACGTACGGGATGTCGTGTTCCACGCAGTACTTCTCCGCCCAGTCCGGGGCGACCACGACGTAGCGGCGGTCGAACCGGTCGAGCGCCTCGACCGCGTTGAGCGACCAGCCGAGCAGCGCTACGTATCCCTTGTCCGGATCCTTCGCGACCGGCTCGGACTCTGGCATAGGGCGTTCCTCCGTTCAGCAGGTGCGGCTCGCCACGGCGCGGCGGCCGCAGCCGTGCTGCGGTCATATACCCGAAACCGGCGAAATGAAACGGATCCGTGCCGTCCGGCGAGGTTTGGCGAGCGGAAACCGTTGCGCCATCAGGGTTTTCCGGGTTACGCGGCTCCGCCCGCCTGGCCGAGCAACGCGCACGCGGTCGCGAACGCCCCCGGCAGGTCGTGCCCCATCCCCGCCACCACGTCGTCCAGTGCGCGCAAACCCGCCCGTTCCAGCAAGGTTTTCTCGTTCGTCACCCACTCTCCCTTCGCGGCCAGCACCGCGTGCCCGGTCTGCATCGCCGCCACGCCGACCGACGCCGCGGCCTCCGCGACCCGGCCGTGCCGCACGTACGCGGCCTTCGCGTACTCCAACGTCCGCGCCGCCGAAGCGCGCCAGAACTTGGGGGCGTTTTCCCGCAACAGCTCCGGATACTCTGGCCTCGGCAGTTCCCCGCGCACGACCCGGTTCAGCGCCAGCTCCGCCACCACCAGGTAACTCGGGATCCCGGCCAGGTGGAACGCCAGCGGCTCCCAATGGAACCGGCCCTTCTCCGCCTCGGCCAGCTCGTGCTCGACCACGTCCAGGTCGCGGTAGTGCACGTCCACCGGCCGTCCCTGCACGGTCAGCCACGCGCCGCCGTTGAAGACCCCGCCGCCCCATTCGCCCAGGCCGGACACCTCGCCCGGCAGGCCGAGCGCGCGCAGGTCGTCCGGATCGAACGCGCCGCGGTAGTACACCGCGTAGTCCCAGTCGCTGTCCGGCCGATGGGTGCCGCGCGCCCGCGAACCGCCCAGCGCCACCGCTTCGACTCCGGGCAAATCGGACAACAGCTCGGCGACGTGCTCGGCGAAGGTTTCCTCGTCGTTTTCCTGCATCCCCAGAACATGCCATGAATCTCTGCCAAGATCGCCAGTATTTCGCCGGTTGTCCAGCCGACCTGGGGGTTTGAATGCACCGATTACGCACCATCGCGCTCACCGCTGCCGCCGTCACCGCGCTCGGCGCCGCGCCCGCGGACGCCGCGCAGCCCTTCTCCGACACCGTCTTCGCCGCGACGCACAACAGCTACTCCGGCAACGTCGACGGAGCGAAGGGGTCCATCTCCTACCAGCTCGACCACGGTGTCCGGTTCATCGAATTCGACATCCACGACAACGGTTACGCCACCCGGCACGACTACGGGATCGGCCACAGCTCGCCCGGCGACCTGGTCGACCACGCGGGCAACCCCGCGTCCGACAGCCTCCGCGACTGGCTCGGCGTGGTGAACAGCTGGTCGGCCGCGCACCCGGACGCGGCGCCGATCGTCGTCATGCTGGACCTGAAGGACGACCTCACCGACAACGACTCGTTCGCCGCCGGAAACCTGGCCGCGGTCAACGCCGAACTGAGTGCCGCGTTCGGTCCGCGGCTGCTCTCCCCCGCCGCCTACCGCACCGGAGCGACCACGGATTCCTTGCGCGGCAGGGTCCTTCCGCTGCTGTCGGGCGACGGCGGCACGCGCGCCGCGTACCGCCGGGACGTCGGGTACCACCCCGCGGTCGCGATCAACAGCCGCGGCCAGGTCGTCGAGGTGCACGATTCCGGCGGCGGCGCGCTCTGGTACTGGACCGGACAGCTCGGCGCCGACGGACGCGTCACCTGGCAGCGCCACGGCCGTTACGACGGCGGCCAGACCCCGGCGGTCGCGCTGGACGGCTCCGGCCGGATCGTCGAGGTGCACCAGTCGCCGAGCGCCACCACTCTCTGGTACCACACCGGACAGCTCGGCGCGGACGGCGAAATCCGCTGGTCGGCAAGCCATCAGTACGACAACGGCGTGCTGCCGACGGTCGCGTTCACCAGCTCCGGGATCCGCGAAATCCACCGCAGCCAGTCGAGCGACCAGAACTGGCAGTGGCGCGGCACGCTCTCCGGCGAGACCGTGACCTGGACCGGCAACGCGAAAACGTCCGATCCGCGTTACGACAAGGCAAACGCGGGGCGAATCTCTGTCGCCACCGGCGCCGACGGTTCCACCCCGGTGCAAACCCTGCGGTACTCCACGGATCTCGTCGCCGGCGGCCGTGTGCAGTACCAGCAGGTGGCGTTCGACGAATACCAGCAGGGCGACCCGGCTGAGCTCCAGGACGGGCTGTTCTACGGAGCTCCGGCGAAGAATTCAGCGTTTTTGGTCGCTGCGCACAAGAGCGGGCACGTCGTCCGCGGCTGGGACTTCGACAACGCGGGCCTGGCCACCGATCCGCTGGTCAACTACCCGGCGACCAACCACCCGTACGACGACTGGTACCGGCAGCTCACCCAGGACGCCGCGCGCTAGATTTCGCCGGAACACCAACGGGTTCCGGGCCTGAAGAAAAAGGGGCCCGCGCTCTCCCACCCCGACGGGGAGAGCGCGGGCCTCGCCCGCAGGCTGGAGGGTCGGTGTTCCTCCCAAGAACACCGGCCCCTCCGGCCCGTGGGCGTTCAGGCGGTCCGCTGCCTGAGCCGAGCCGCCCCGACGGCTACGACCGGCATCGACGCTTCCTGCAGCGCCGCCCGTTCGACCGGACGCCGGACCGCCCCGCTCGGAGTCCGCAGGCAATGTCGCTCCACGGATTCCATGAGCACGGCGGCGACCATCACGACCACGGGGGTAGCCAGCGCGAACCACATGTGGCCTTTGGTACCCAGCCGCGCGGAAAACCAATCGCCCGGTTTCCGGGAGGGTGGTCGCTAGACTGGCGGCGTGCGCACGCGACCGACGCTGACCTGGGCCGGACCTGGCGAACCGCTGCCGCGCACGGGCACGGTCGCGGACGTGGCCGAGATCGTCGCCGGGCGGCGGGTGCTCGTGCTCAGCGGCGCGGGCCTCTCCACTGAATCCGGCATACCTGACTACCGCGGCGAAACCGGCAGTCTCCGCAACCACACGCCCATGACGTACGGCGAATTCGTCGCCAGCGAGGCGGGCCGCCAGCGTTACTGGGCGCGCAGCCACCTCGGCTGGCGCACCATCGCACGGGCCGCGCCGAACGACGGGCACCGAGCCGTTTCCGCACTGCGCGCGGGCGGCTGGGTCTCCGGCGTCATCACCCAGAACGTCGACGGCCTGCACCGCGCGGCCGGCACTCCCGGCGTGGTCGAACTGCACGGCAACCTCGACCGCGTCGTCTGCCTCGACTGCCGCCGCACCACCGCGCGCGAAGACCTCGACGCCCGGCTGCGCGCGGCGAACCCGGATTTCGGCGCCGTGGCAACGCGGATCAATCCGGACGGCGACGTCGAGCTCGCCCAGGAGGTCGTCCGCACCTTTCGCACCGTGCCCTGCACCAGTTGCTCCGGCGTGCTGAAACCGGACGTGGTGTTCTTCGGCGAGAACGTGCCGCGCGCACGTGTGGAGCGGTGCTATCGGATGGTCGACGAGGCATCCGCCGTGCTGGTGCTCGGATCTTCGCTCACGGTCATGTCCGGCCTGCGGTTTGTCCGGCGGGCCGCGAAAGCCGGCAAACCCGTGGTGATCGTCAACCGCGGCCAGACCCGAGGCGACGAGCACGCGACCGTCCGCGCGGACCTGCCGCTCGGCCCCGCGCTCACCGAGCTGCTGGCCGTGCTGGAAAACGCGTTGCCCAGCCCGAGCGCCGCCGGATAAGCTGCGGGCACTCCGATGGAACGGTCCCCGGAAGTACGCCGCAGAGCGGATCGGCCAGCCTGAAGACATCCAGGTCCAGGAGCGGGCGGCAACCCTGTAGTTGTCGACCCGTTTTACCGGAGGTTCTCCGATGTCTCTCGGCATTGGCCTGCCCGTCAGCGACCCCGCCGTCCTGCTCGACTGGGCGCGCCGCGCGGACGCCGGCCCGTTCAGCACGCTCGGGCTGCTCGACCGCCTCGTCTACGACAATCCCGAGCCGCTCACCGCGCTCGCCGTGCTGGCCGGCGCGACCACCCGCATCCGGCTGCAGACCGAGGTCCTGCTCGCCCCGCTGCGCGAGACCGCGCTGCTCGCCAAGCAGACCGCCACGCTCGACCGGATGAGCGGCGGCCGGTTCGTGCTCGGCGTCGGCGTCGGCGGCCGCGAGGACGACCACCACGCCGCCGGCACCCCGCTGCGCGAACGCGGCCGCCGTCTCGACCGGCAGCTCGCCGACCTGTACCGGCTGTGGTCCGGCGCGCCGTACAGCGCCGAAGCCGGTCCGATCGGCCCGGCACCGGCCCGCGAAGGCGGCCCGGAGCTGCTGATCGGCGCGTTCAAACCCCAGGCGCTGGCCCGCGTCGCCCGCTGGGGCGACGGGCTGCTCGCCGCCGCTCCCCCGTCGTGGGTCGGCGGGCTGTTCGACGCCGTGCGCCGCGACTGGCGGGACCACGGCCGCAAGGGCGAACCGCGGCTCGTCGCGCAGGTGAACGTCGCGGTCGGCCCGGATTCCGTCGCGGACGAAGCGAAAACGGCAATGCACGCGTACTACGCGTTCACCGAAATGGCGGAGCACATGGTGAGCGGAATGCTCACCACGCCCGGCGACATCCGCGCCGCGATCCGCGCGTACCGCGATCTCGGCGCGGACGAGGTGATGCTCTACTGCTGGGGCAGCGATCCCGGCCAGGTCGACCGGCTCGCCGACCTCTGCTGAACAGCTGACCTTTTCTGAACAGCACGGGAAGTAAGCTCGCGCCCATGCACGCGTCGACGCTTTCCGGCGGATCTTCCGCGCCCCGTCCCGGAATCGCCCGTCGGCGGGGATGACGGACGAACCTTCCGGGCGGGCCCCCTGGCTCGCCGCGCACCCCCGGCGAGGTTTCCTGCTCGGGGCCGGCGCGGTGCTCGCCGGATCGGGCGCGCTCGCGGCCGCGCTTTCCCGTCCCGCGCCCCCGGTGGCGCGGGACGGGTTCGGCGCGGACTGGCTTTTCGGGCCGTACACCGCGGGCAGCACCGATCCGGACTTCGACGACAGCGCGATGGCGCTGGTTTCGGTGCCGCACTGCGTGGTTCCGCTGTCCTGGCAGGACTGGGACCCGTCGGACTGGCAGCACGTCTGGGTGTACCGGCAACATTTCCTCGCGCCCGCGCAGCTGCGCCGGAACCGGGCGTTCCTCCAGTTCGACGGGGTGCTCAGCGCGGCGACCGTGTACCTCAACGGCCGCCGCGTCGCGATGCGCAGCGGCGGTTACCTGCCGCTGCGCTGCGAAGTCACCGGCCTGCTGACGGACAAGGACAACGTGCTCGCGGTGGTCGTCGACGGCCGCTGGCAGCAGAACACGCCGCCGGATCTGCCGGAATTCCCCCACCCGACGGCCATCGACTTCTACCAGCCGGCCGGGCTGTACCGCGAAGTCCGGCTGACCGGCGTGCCGCAGACGTATCTGTCCGATGTGTACGCGCAGCAGATCGCCGTGCTGACGCCGAACCGCGAGGTGCTGCTGCACTGCACGGTGGATTCGGCCAAGGCGGTCAAAGGCCCCGTTCGGCTCACCGCGACGCTCAGCCAGCACGGTGCGGAAGTCGCGTCCTCCTACACTGACCTCACCGGCCTGCCGAAGGGCGACACCCAGGTCACGGTGTCGTTGCAGGGCCTCGACGCGGTGCAGCTGTGGGACCTGGACGATCCGGCGTTGTGCGACATTCTCGTCACCCTCGCGGTCGACGGCCGGAAGGTGCACACCTACCCCGTGCGCACCGGATTGCGCGACGCTCAGTTCACTGTGGACGGTTTCCGGCTGAACGGGCGGCCGCTCAAGCTGTTCGGGCTCAACCGGCACCAGTGGTACCCGTTCGTCGGCGGCGCGATGCCGGACCGGGTGCAGCGCCGGGACGCTCAGCTGCTGAAAGAAGAGCTGAACTGCACGATGGTGCGCTGCTCGCACTATCCGCAGGCGACCGCGTTCCTCGACGCCTGCGACGAACTCGGCATCCTGGTGTGGGAAGAACTGCCCGGCTGGGACCACGTCGGCGACACCGCGTGGCAGGAGCTGGCGGTGCGCGACGTGCACGACATGATCGTGCGCGACCGCAACCATCCGTCGATCATCGTGTGGGGCACCCGGGTGAACGAGACGCTCGGCCAATACGCGCTGTACGGGAGAACCGACCAGCTCGCCGCGGAACTCGACCCGATGCGGCCGTGCACCGGCGCGGTCGCGGGCGAGCGCGGTTACGTTTCGCCGCTGTATCCGGTGAAGGCGGCCGGCGGGGTGTTCTCGTTCAACGACTACAGCCGCCCGCGTCCGCCGGGTTCGCCGCCTCCGCTGCGCCCGCCGCGGCGCGGGGTTCCGTACCTGGTCAGCGAAGCGATCGGCACGCTCGTCGGCTCCGCGTACTTCCGGCGGACGGACCCCCCGGCGGTGCAACGGGAACAGAGCATGCTGCACGCCTGGGTGCACGACCACGCCGCGTCCGATCCGCACTACAGCGGCCTGCTGGGCTGGTGCGGTTTCGACTATCCCTCCGGCTGGTACCACCATTATCGCGGCGTGAAATACCCCGGCGTGATGGACTTCTTCCGGATCCCCAAACTGGGCGCGGCGTTCTACCGGGCGCAACGCGATCCGTCCCGCGGCGCGGTGATCGAACCGGCTTTCTACTGGGATTTCGGCCCGGGCTCCCCGCCGGGCGGTCCGGGTCGCGACGCGATCATCTGGTCGAACTGCGAGGTGCTGGTGGTGACCGTCGCGGGCAAGCGCCCGGTCACCGTGCATCCTGATCGCGCACGGTTTCCGCACCTGGCGTATCCACCGTTCCCGGTGGACCTGCGGGTGAACGGCCGAACGCGCCCGGAGCTGACGATCGAAGGCCGGATCGGCGGGCAAACCGTGCTGCGCAGGCGATTCAGCGCGGATCCGGCGTACGACACGATCGCGGTGACCGCCGACGACGACCAGCTCGTCGCCGACGGCGCGGACACCACCCGGGTCGCGCTGCGCTTGCTCGACCGGTACGGCGCTCCGCGGCCGCATGCGCGCGGGGTGCTGGCGGTCTCGGCGACGGGGCCCGGCGTGCTGATCGGCGACCCCTACCTGGACTTCGGCGCGCTCGGCGGTGCGGCCGCGGTGTGGGTCCGCTCGATGCGCGGCACCCCCGGCACGATCACCGTGAGTGCCACGCATCCGTTCGTCAACACCGGAAGCGCCACGATCGAGTCAGTCTGACGTCACCACACGACCGGGACCTGCGAAACCCCGCCGGTGAGCCGGTTGGAGCGCACCTCCAGCTCGTCGGCGGGCCCGGCGAGGCGGAGGTTCGGGAAGCGGCGGAACAACGTCGTGAACACCACGCGCAGCTCCGTGCGGGCGAGGCTGGCTCCGATGCAGAAGTACCCCCCGTAGCCGAAAGCGATGTGGGAGTTGGGTTTGCGGTCCGCGTCGAACTCGTGCGCGTCGGCGAACACCGCCGGGTCGCGGTTGGCGGACGCGGTCGAGATCATCACCGCATCGCCGCGCGGGATCCGGACGCCGCCGATCTCCACGTCCTCGTGCGCGTACCGGAGCAGCCCGAGCCCGCCGGGCGCGGACATCCGCAGGATCTCCTCGACGGTGGCGTGCACGCGCGCATCGGGGTCGGCGGCCAGCGCGTCGCGGCGGGCGAGGTCGGTGAGCAGGAACAGCACGCCGAGGTCGATCCGGTTGGACGTGGTCTCGTGGCCGGCGAACAGCAATCCGGCGGCGAGCCTGCCGAGGTCGTCGTCGGTGAACGTCGGGTCGTCGGCCTGCGCGGCGACCAGGTCCGAGACGACGTCCTGGCCCGGGTTCGCGCGTTTCGCGTCGGCGAGGCCGGACATGTAGGCGGTGAACTCGGTCATCGCCACCTCGGCGTCGCCGCCGCTGTCGAGCACGCCGATGCGGTCGGAGAGGTCGCGGAACTTCTCGCGGTCTTCGTACGGGACGCCGAGGAGTTCGCAGATCACCAGCACCGGCAAGGGGAACGACAGGTGCTCGTGCAGATTCGCCGGCGAGCCCGCGGCTTCCATCCCGTCGAGGCAGCGATCGGTCAGTTCCTGGATCCGGCTGCCGAGGCGGCGCATCCGGTTCGCCGAGAACGCCGGGACCAGCAGGCGGCGCAGCCGGGCGTGCTCCCGCTCCTCGGTCTCGAAATCGCCCTGCGGCCCGTTGAGCACCGCGGCGTCGGAGACCGTCGAGGCGTCCTCGGGATGCGGGTGGGAACGGCCGAACCGGTTGTCCGCGAACACTTCCCGGGCCTGTTCGTACGCCGTGACGAGCCAGGCCGGGTCGCCCGCCGGGGTCGTCACCGGGACGATCGGGCCTTCGCGGCGCAGGACTTCGTACAGCGGCGCGATGTCCAGGACGTTCGGCCTCGCGAACGGCAGCTGGGTGGGGGTAGACATGCGGGGTCCTCCTCGGGTCAGCCCGCCCGCGTGCGCAACGACGCGAGCCAGTCCTGTTCGTTCTCGGCGCGGCGCTGCACCTCGGCCAGCACGAGCCGGCTCCACGGATCGGCCTGCCCCGCGCCGAGCTTGGCGAGCCGGTCCCGCTGCGCCGCGACGGCGGCCTGGCGGGCGTCCAGCACGCGCAGCCGTTCCTCCGGGGTGAGCCTGCCGAATCCCGCCAGCCGCGCCAGGAACTCGGCCGGATCGCCCGCCAGCTCCGGCGGCAGGTCGGCGAGCAGATCGTGCAGCAGCTCCCGCCCGACGTCAGTGATCGTGTACACGTGCCGCGGCGGACGGCCCTCCTGCGGCTCGGCGGTCCGGGTCACCGCGCCTGCCTCGGCGAAGCGCCGCAGCGCCGGGTAAAGCGAGTTGTTCGACAGCGTGCGGCCGCTGGATTCCTCGATCTGCTTGCGCAGTTCATAGCCGTGCCACGGCCGCTCGGCGAGCTTCGCGAGCAGGAGCACGTCGGTCCACACATAGGTCACCGTAACCTAGGGTCTGGTGAGCGGGCAACGTCCGAACGGCGGATGCCGGAAGAAGATCTCGGGCCCGTTTTTTGTCGGTGTCTCCCGATACGGTGCTGTTCGACCGATCCGGAGGGGGATCTCCTGTGACCGACCACGTCCGCTATGGCCTCTACCTGCCGCCTTTCGGCCCGTTCGGCGATCCGGCCGCCTTGGTCGACCTGGCCGTCCGAGCCGAAGCCGCCGGCTGGGACGGCGTGTTCCTGTGGGACCACGTGGTGCCCGCGATGCCGCCGATCGCCGACACGTGGACCACCCTGGCCGCCATCGCGCAGGCGACCAGCACGGTCCTGCTGGGCCCGATGGTCACGCCGCCGAGCCGCCGCCGCCCGTGGCTCCTGGCCCGGCAAGCCGCGACGCTCGCCCGCCTGTCCCGCGGCCGGCTGATCCTGGGAACCGGCATCGGCTCGGACGAAACCGGCGACTTCAGCCGCTTCGGCGATCCGTCCTCGCCCGCCGAACTGTCGTCGCGAACGGACGAGGCGATGGACATCATCCGCGCGATGTGGGCCGGGGAGGCTTTGCGGCACGAGGGCTCGCATTACCGGGTGTCCCTCGATGCCGCCGACCCGGAGCCGTACCCCATTCCGGTGTGGACTGCCAGCACGACCCAGCATGAACGGGTTCTCCGGCGTGCCGCGGGGAGTGACGGGATTTTCCCGCTTCCTGGGCCTCAGCCGTTGCCTCCCGCGGAGCTAGCCAGTCTGGTTGCTCAAGTGCGGCCGTCGGATCGTCCCTATGAGGTCGCGGTGGCGGGCAACGCGAGTCCGGCGTGGGAGGAACCAGCCACGGTGGATCTCGCGGCGCTCGCGGAGGCGGGGATGACGTGGTGGATGGAATCGCTGATCCACTTCGATCCGCTGGACCTCTCGCTGAAGGTCGTGGACGCCGGACCGCCTCGGATCGGGGGTTGACCGGGCAGGGCTTTGCCTTGCGGCGGCGGGGTTCACGCGGTGCGGGTGCCTGTCGGATCGAGGTGCGGTCGAGCCAGTTGAGCTCTCCCGCAACGGCCGCCCGACCACACCCACGGGAGCGCAGCAACCGCCTCGATGCGCGGCCGAGCCAGCCGGACTCGCCCGCAGCAACCAAGCCCACGCCGCCTGAGCACGCCCGCGGGAGCGCAGCAACCGCCTCGATGCGCGGCCGAGCCAGGTGGGCTCGCCCGCAGCAACCCAGCCCGCCCCGCCCGACCACACCCACCGACCGCAGCAGCCGCATCGAGGCGTGGCCGAGCCAGCTGGGCTCGCGCGCAGCAGTCGAACCGGCGCCGCCGGACCGGGCGCGAGTAACCGGGCCGGAACAGAGGTGTTGCGGTAGAGCCGAGCCGGTTGAGCTTGCGCGAGGTCGCCGAATCCCGCGCCACGACAGCCGGACCGAGGCGTAGCCGAGCCAGTTGGGCTGCGCACGGTAACCGGATCCGTGCCGTCGGGGAATGCCCGCGCGGGCAGCGACAGATCGGGGCCATCCGAGCCAGCAGGGTGCGGAAGCGCTTTCCACCGTGCCGAGGGACAACCGCGCCCTCGGTTGAGGCACAGCCGAACCCGGCAGCGAGTGTCCTCGTGCGCGGCAACGAAATCCGATCAGCACCTCCCCCACCCGATCCCCGCCCGCCAGCGAGAAACTCCCCCGCCGCCACCGAATCATCTTTCCCGCCACCGTTTCCAGCCCGCACACCAGCGATCCCCCGCAGTTGCCTGATCGTTCAACCACCGCCCGCCCGCCGGTCGTCCCCCTTCGGCGGCTTCCCTCGGCCGCTCGGGAGAGCTACGGTGGAGGGTGGTTGAGCCTCCAGCCACCGTGATTCGTCCCGCGCGCCGGGATGCCCGGTGCCGGCCGGTCCGGCATTCCGCCGCAGCCCTGTGCGCGGCTCAGAGAGAGTGCCGTGATGACCGCCGCGCACATTGCCCGACTGCCCGCGCTCCCCTCGGACCCGACGGGGATGCTTCGGCTGCGCGTGGGCCACCCCGCTCCGGGGACCGCCGTCGTCGAGGTGTCCGGGGAGGTCGATCTGGCCACTGCGCCCCGGCTGGCCGAGGTCGTCGAGGCGCGGCTGCGGAGCACCGTCAGCCTGGTGATCGTCGACCTGCGCCGGACGACCTTCCTCGGCGTCGCGGGGCTGCGCGTCCTGATCCGGCTGAAGCTGCTGGCCGCGGGAGCGGACAAGGACTTCTACGTCGACCCGGGCACCGCCCCGACGGTCCGGCGGCTGTTCTCGCTCTTCCCCCTGGACTGCGTGCGGTCCGGCGCCGCCGAGGGGCTCACCGAGATCCCGCTGCCCCGGCCCGCCGGGAAGGCCTGACCGTCCACTGAGGACACAGCGAGCCGCGGCCCGAGGTTCACGCGTCCGGATCGCGAAAAACTCTGCGCTCACGTCGCCCAGCAGAACTCGGAATCGGCAGACAACGAACCAACGGGCGTCCGCGGAAAGACCCCGCGCTCACGTCGTCCAGCAGATCCCGTAGGCGGCGAACCACGGACCGAGGCTACGCGTCCGGGTCGCGGAAGTCCTCCGGGCTCACCTCGCCCAGCAGATCCCGAACCGGCGAACCGCAGGCCGAGACTCACGCGTCCGCGTCGCCCAGCAAACCCCGCAAGCGGCGAACCACGGACCGAGACTCACGCGTCCGGGTCGCGGAAGTCCTCCGGGCTCACGTCGTCCAGCAAGTCCCGGAAGCGGCGGATCTCGTCCTCGGTCGCCTCGGCCGGTTCCTCCAGGTCGGCAGCCGCGTCGAGAGCGGTTTCGTCGCCCGCCGCCACCGTCACGTCGACCGCTGCCTCGTCGAGCACCGCTTCCGCGACTTCCAGCGGGGCATGCGTGCGCAGGCCGATCGCGATCGCGTCGCTCGGGCGGGCCGAGACGCGCGCGCCGCCGGACAGGACGAGGTCCGCGTGGAAGATGCTGTCCAGCAGCTGGGTGATCTCGACCCGTTCCACGCTCTGGCCCAGCGCCGCCAGCACCTCGATGATCAGCTCGACCGTCCCCGGCCGCGCGGACACGACGTGCTCCTGCGCGGCGGCCAGTTCCTGCGCTTCCGGCGCGCCGATGGTGATGGCGAGCCAGCGGCGCGAGCCGGATTCCTCGCGCAGCAGCACGACCGGCGCCGACTCCTGCGCCACCACGGCCAGTCCCTGCACGCGCACCTGCACCATGGGGGTCACCCCGCTTCCGAAAAGGTCCTCCCTGCTGACTACCCAACGTCCGGCGTTTTGTCACGCGAAATCGCCGCGCGCATCACGCCGGATTCACCCGGGCAGCCGGCGCGGACCGGCACGAGCCCGCCGTAAACGTGCCGCGGCGCACAAACCGGAATCCCTGGCGCACGTGTCGATCGGGCCCTGTCTGGGTATGCGGGAGCCATGAACGACGAGGGACCCGGCAGCCGCGCCAGCGGCGGCATGCCAGCCGTGGACCGTTTGCTCGACGAGGTGATCGAGCTGCGGCTTCCGGCGGAGACTTACCAGATCCCGCTTGTCCGCATGCTCGCGCAGGCGGTCGCCGCGCGGGCCGATTACGGGCTCGACGCCATCGCCGACGCCAAGATGGCGGTCGACGAGGCGTGCGCCCAGGTTGTTTCGACAGCCGCCCCCGGGGCGGCGATGACCTGCCAGTTCACTGTCTCGCCCGAAGGGATCCGGTTCACCGTCAAGACGCGCACCCAGCAGCCGGAGCCGCCGAGCGAACGAAGTTTCGGCTGGCACGTGCTGACCACGCTGGCCGCGAACGTGTCCGCGCGCTGCGTGCCGGACGCCGCCGACGACGGGTACGCGCTGACCCTCGACCTCGACCTGCACCGGGAGGCGAGCGGGTGAACCAGCAGCCCGTCACCCGCCACCGTGACGAATACGCGCACACCGCGCCGCTGTTCGAGGAGCTCGCCGCTCTGCCCGCCGACGACGGGCAGCGGCCGCGGCTGCGCGAACAGCTCGTCACCGAATTCCTGCCGGTCGCCGAGCACATCGCGACCCGGTTCACCGGACGCGGCGAACCCCGCGAGGACCTCGTCCAGGTCGCCCGGATCGGCCTGATCAACGCGATCGACCGGTTCACCCCGGACCGCGGCCCGGACTTCCTGTCCTTCGCCGTGCCCACGATCATGGGCGAGATCCGCCGGTACTTCCGCGACACCGGCTGGTCGGTCCGCGTGCCGCGGCGGCTCAAGGAACTGCACCTCGCGCTCAGCCGGGGTTCGGCGACCCTGTCGCAGACGCTCGGCCGCGCGCCGACGCCCACCGAACTGGCCGAGCACCTCGGCCTCGAGCTCTCCGAGGTCCACGAAGGGCTGGTCGCGGGCCACGCGTACCAGACCTTGTCGGTGGACAAGCCGGTGCACGACGACGCCGAGCCGCTGCTGCTCGCCGACACGCTCGGCAGCGACGACCCGGAGATCGAGCACATCGAGAACCACGAGGCCCTGCAGCCGCTGCTGCGCGAACTGCCGAAGCGGGAGCGCGCGATCCTGGTGATGCGGTTCTTCGGCGGTCTCACCCAGACCCAGATCGCCGAGCAGGTCGGCATCTCCCAGATGCACGTGTCCCGGCTGCTGTCGCAGACTCTCGAACAACTGCGCGACAAGCTCACCGGCGACCCCTGAGCACGCCCGCGACGGGGGTCGCCCGACCGGGCTGGATCCCGTTGTCGCGCCCCTTCGGAGCTGCGACGATACGAGTCCGTCCAGCACTGAGGAGGGCCCGATGGCCTCGAGACTCAACCCGTACATCAGCTTCGCGGGCAATGCCCGGGAGGCGATGGAGTACTACCACGACCTGTTCGGCGGCGACCTGGCGCTGAACACCTTCGGAGAGTCCGGCGCACCCGCGGACTCCGGCTACGCGAACAACATCATGCACGCGATGCTGGAGGGCGAGAACGGCTTCACGCTCATGGGCTCCGACGTGCCGCCCGGCATGGAGCACAACCCGGGCACGAACATCTCGATCAGCCTCAGCGGCGACGACGGCGACCTGCTGCGCCGCTGCTGGGAAAAGCTGTCCGACGGCGGAACGGTGGCGGTTCCGCTGGAAAAGCAGATGTGGGGCGACGAATTCGGCGCCTGCACCGACCGGTTCGGCATCTCCTGGATGGTCAACATCGGCCAGGCGGGCTGAGCCGGCCGGTCAGCTGTCCACCTCGGCCTCGGCCCCCACCGGCAACCGGTCGAAGAACAGCGCCGCGTCCTCGTCGGCGAGGTGGATGCAGCCGTGCGACGGACGGTCGAGCGGCCCGGCGTGGAACGCGATGCCGCCCGGGGCGAAGAACACCGAATTCGGCATCTCGTCGCCGTACTCGTCGCTGCGGTGGACGCGGTCCTTCCACGCCACCCGGAACGTCCCGACCGGAGTCGGCTGGTCAGGCCCGCCCGGCTCCATCGGGACCGACCGCACCGCCCTGCCGTTCTCCATCAGCCACGCGCGCCGCAGCGAAAGGCTCGCGCACGCACCGGTGACCACTGAGCACGAGGGGCTCGGCGGGGTGTGCCGCACCGGCGGCGTCGGCAGTTCCGGCGACGGCGCCAGCGGCAGCCCGGCCGCCTGGGCCTCCGGTTCCGCCGGCGCTCCGCACCCGGCCGCGACCACCGCCGCCCCGGCCAGCACGATCGCGACGATCTTCCCGCGCATCCGTCCGCTCCCGCCTTTCGCTCCCCTCTCCTCTACGGGCGAGCGGAGCGAAAGGTTGCGAACGACGACGAACTCGCGGTGGACGGATTTCGCATCCGTCGCCACGGGCTGCCGGGGCCAGTGCGGATCGGCCTGCCCGATCCGCGGTGAGCAGCCACCGGCTTCGTAGTATCGACGGCATGGCTGACGATGATGCGAGCGATCCCGCCGCTCGTCGCGGATGCGCTCACACAGGCACGCTCAACGCGCTTCGCGAAGACCAGGTCGACCTCCGAGAAGAGATGCGACAGGGCTTCGCCTCGGTGAACGCCTCGCTCGGCCGGATCATCGAACTCCTCGACCGCGACAGCCAGTAGCGGCCGACCGGTCCCGACTGTCCATTCAGGACGCTTTACCTCCCAGAACCTTCTGCAGCGCCGCCCCGTCCGGCACCCCGAGCCCGGTGCACGCGTCCCAGCTGGCGGCGGCCGAGTACGCGCCGTTGCTGCCCTCGGTGATGTCGCGGAATCCCGGCTGCACCTTGCCCGCGCCGACTCCGGCGTACAGCTTGCTGTGCACCAGTCCGAAGCCGCTCCCCGCCGACTGCGCCAGCCTCGCCAGCAGCGCCGACCACAGCGGCGAAACCGCGCTCGTGCCGCCGACGACGATCTGCTGTCCGTCGACCAGGACCTGGTACCCCGTCGCCGGATCCGCGTTGCCCGCCACGTCCGGGACGCCGCGGCCCGGTTTTCCGTCGCCTGCCCGAGCGGGCACGCCCGCGGCCTGCTGGTAGTCCGGCACCGGGAACGCGTCGCTCACGCCGCCGCCCGTCGACCCGCCGCCGGAGGTGTTCCAGACCGTCTCCGAGTTCACTGTGGACGGTGGGGTCCCGTCGAGCTTGGTGCCGCCGCAGGCGAGCGCGTGCGGGCTCGACGCGGGGAAATCGACGTGCTGTGCCCCGTCGGTCTGCCCGTCGGCGCTGCCGTTGTCGCCGGACGCGCAGCACACCGTCACGCCGAGCGCCGCGGCGTCGGCGAACGCCTGGTCCATCGCGGTGCGGGCCTGCGGCGTCCACTGGTCCTCGGACTGTCCCCAGCTGATGCTGACCGCGACCGGCGTCGGCGTCGCGTGCACCGCGGTGCTCACCGCGTCCAGGAAGCCCTGGTCGGTGTTCGGCGCGAAGTACACGACCTGCGCGGCTCCCGGGGCGAGCGCGCCGATCACCTCGATGTCGAGCAGCACTTCCCCGTCGGCCGAATTCGGGTCGCCGGTCGGCGCGTTCTTGCCGCCGTCGACCCCGGCCGCGGTCACCTTCGGTTCGGTGATCTTCAAGCCGGCGAAGTACTTCTGGAGATCCTCCGGCTTGTATCCCCCGCCGAGTTCGATGACCGCGACGGTCTGCCCGGTGCCGTCGGCGTCGGCCGGGAACCCGTACAGCTGGCCGACTTGGTCCGGGGTGTAGCCCTGTCCGGCGGCTTCCTTGTGCAGCCGGAACATCGCCCGCGCTTGCGGCCGTTCGTCGAGGCCGAGCACGGCGACGACAACGTCCCCGAGCGAGGCGGGCACTTCCAGTTCCCCGGTGCGCGCGGCGAATTCGCCGGACTCGCCGTGGCGGACCCGGTTCAGTTCGGTCTTGAACGCGGCCGTCATCGCGCGCGCCGGGCCCCGGACCGAGACGCGGCGCGATCCGGCGTGCGTGTCGGTGACGGTGAGCCCGGCGTCGGTGAGGACGGTACGCACCAGGTCGAGATCGTCGGCGCTGGCCCCGTAGCGGTCGGCGAAGTCCTCCGGGGCGAGCGGCTCGCTCAGCGCGGCCACATCCAGTTCGGCGCGGCGCCGCAGGACGACGGTCGCGGTGACGGTGGCATCCGCGTCGAGCGGGCCGAGCACCTCGGCTTCGGCCAGTGCGGGACGCAGACTTCCGGACAACGATACCCATTGTGATTCTGTCATCACTCTATGGTGAACCCCTTTCGGCTGGTCCACCACCGTCGTATCCCCCGTCCGGAGGCAAAACCTGTCCGGTTTTCTGTCGACCCGATGACCGGGACCGCGGATGCCGCGGCGCGCGGGCGCGCGCACAGTGTCTCCATGAAACGGATCCTGATTCTGGGCACGGCCGCCGTGCTCACGCTGGGCTCGGTCACCGCGTCGAGCAGCGCCGAGGGCGACCTGGCGGCGCACGGCTGGGTCGGCACGTGGGCGGCGTCGCCCGCGGCCGCGGTGGCGAACACGCCGCAGGGGTATCCGAACTACTCGATCCGCAACGTCGTGCACACCAGCGCAGGCGGGAATCAGGCCAGGGTAAGGCTTTCCAACGCCTTCGGCACCGCGCCGCTCACCTTCGGCCACGTGACGCTCGCCGTCGCCGCCGACGGTCCGCGCGCGGCCGGCGGCACGATGCGCACGCTGACGTTCGGCGGACAGTCCACTGTGGTCGTTCCGCCCGGGGCCGAGGTGCTGAGCGACCCGGCGTGGCTGCGCGTTCCGGCCGACGCCGACCTCCTCGTGACCACGTACGTGCCGACGCCGTCCGGTCCGGTCACCTACCATCCGCTCGCCCAGCAGACGTCGTTCTTCACCCGCGCCGGCGACTTCGCGGCCGAGGAGTCCGGCGCGTCCTTCACCGAGCAAACCGCGGTGTGGCACTACGTCAGCGAGGTCGACGTCCGCGGGCCCGCGCGCGGCACCGTCGTGACGCTCGGCGATTCGATCACCGACGGCGCGCACTCCACGCCCGGCGCGAACCGCCGCTGGCCGGACCTGCTGAGCGACCGGCTGCACGGACGGCTCGGCGTCCTCAACGCCGGGATCAGCGGCAACCGGCTGCTGCTCGACGGCGGCACCTCGGGGCGCAACGCCCTCTCCCGGCTCGCCGGCGACGTGCTGACCAGCGGCGACGTCCGCACGCTGATCGTGCTCGAAGGCATCAACGACATCCAGCAGAACCCGCACCAGACCGATCCGGCGATGATCGTCTCCGCGCTGCGGCAGGTCGTCGCGCAGGCCAAGGCGCAGGGCATCCGGGTCATCGGCGGCACGCTGACGCCGTTCAAAGGCTGGAAGATCTACGACCCGACGCTGGAGAAGACCCGGCAGGCGGTGAACGCGTTCATCCGGACCAGCGGGATCTACGACGGCGTCGTCGACTTCGACGCCGCCGTGCGCGATCCCGCCGATCCGCTCGCGATGCTTCCCGCCTACGACTCCGGCGACCACCTGCACCCGAACGACGCCGGGTACCAGCGGATGGCCGACGCGGTGCCGCTCACTCTGCTGTGACCGGCACCAGCGGTTTGCGCGGGAACGCCAGCACGGCAAGGAGGCTGAGCACGCCGACGCCCACCATGTAGAGCGACACGGACAACGACGTCCCGGTCGAACTCTGCAGCGCGGCCGCGATCAGCGGGGCGAACCCGCCGCCCAGCACCGCGCCCACGGCGTAGGCGAACGACGATCCGCTGTAGCGGAACCGGGATTCGAACAGCTCCGAGAACAGCGCCGACTGCGGTCCGTAAGTCGCGCCGAGGCCGACGTTCAGCACCGCCACCGCGACGATCAGCAGCCACGGCTGCGCGGTGTCCACGAGCAGGAAGAACGGGATCGACCACACGACCAGCAGCACGGAACCGGCGAGATAGACGGGTTTCCGGCCGACCGAGTCCGACCAGATCGCCGCCGCGACGATGCTCACCAGCCACACGACGCTGCCGACGATCACCACGACCAGCATCGTCGTGCTGGACAGCTTCAGCACCGAAGTGCCGTACGACAGCAGGTAAGCGAAGAAGATGTAGCCCAGCGCGGTGTTCGCGATGAAGCTGACCGCCGCGGCGAGCACCTGCTTCGGCCGCGCGCGCAGCACCTCCACGATCGGCAGCCGGCTCCGCTCGCCGCTGCTGCGCAGCTTCGCGAACACCGGGCTTTCCTCCACGCGCAGCCGGATCACCAGCCCGACCGCCACCAGCACGAGGCTGACCAGGAACGGGATCCGCCAGCCCCACGACCGGAAGTCGTCCGGGGACAGCGAGTTGTTCACCGCGAAGAACACCAGCTGCGCCAGAATCAGCCCGGCCGGGACACCGATCTGCGAGAAGGACCCGTACCGGCCGCGTTTGCCCTCGGGCGCGTGCTCGACCGCCATGAGCGCCGCGCCGCCCCATTCGCCGCCCGCCGAAACCCCTTGCAGCACCCGGAGAACGACGAGCAGCACCGGCGCGATGACGCCGGCCTGGTGGTAGGTCGGCAACACGCCGACGCCCGCGGTCGCGAGCCCCATCAGCACCAGCGAGGCGACCAGCATCGCCTTGCGCCCCACGCGGTCGCCGAAGTGGCCCCAGACGATCCCGCCCAGCGGCCGCGCGACGAACCCGACCCCGAGCGTCGCGAACGCGGCGAGCGTGCCGGACGCCGGGGAAAGCGACGGGAAGAACAGCTTGTTGAAGACCAGGGCGGTCGCCGTGCTGTAGGCGAAATAGTCGTACCACTCGATGGTCGTCCCGATCGCGCTGGCGAGCGCCACCCGCCGGATCCGCCCCGCCGTGTTCACTTCCTGCTCAAGCACCACTGCCGAGCCCCCTTCTCGTTCAGGCGCGTCATCTTGGCACGGCGGATCCCCTCCGGTCGACCACCGGAAGGCGGGCGCTTCAGCCGCCCAGCAGGGTCAACGACAACCGCGAGTCCGCGACCGCTTCCACCGCGTGCGGCATCGACGGCGGAAGGTGCACCAGCCCGCCCGGCCGCAGGTCGACGGTCTGCCCGGCGGCGGTGAGCCGGAGATGCCCGTCGAGGGCCTGCAACAGGAGCGCGCGGGGTGCGCGGTGTTCTTTGAGGACGTGGCCCTGCTCGAATGCGAGCACGATGACCCGGACGCCGTCGGCGTCGAGCACCGTGTGGTGGCCGAGTTTTCCCTCCTCGACCGGGGCGAGGGCCAGCAGATCGTCGATCACCTTCGGTGCGGGTTCGCTCATGGGGCCATTCTCGCGGAAACTCGGTTCCTCCCGCGGACGGAACGTGGACGCCGGGCTGGGCCGGCAGCGAACCCGATCCCGTTCCGGCGCCCACGACCGCCGGGCTGAGCTGGCAGCTTCGGCTCCAGCGAGCCGCCCGCTGAGAAACCGCCTAACCCGCCTTGGCGATCAACTCGTCCGTCACCCACTGCGCGACCCCGGCCGGGTACGGCGTGGACAGCCCCAGCACCACATGGCTGAACCCGGCTTCCAGCGCCTCCCCGATCGCCGCGCGGGTGAGAGCGGGGTCGTCGTAGGACACCGGCAGGTGGATCGAGCGCGTGATCTCCGCCGGGTCGCGGCCGATTTCCGCGCAGTACTCGTTCAGCATCGCGTTGCGTTCGACGGCGTCCGCGATGTCCCCGCCGGGGATGTTCCAGACGTCGGCGTGCTCGGCGACCACCCGCAGCGTCGCGCGGGCCCGGCCGCCGATGACGAACGGCGGATGCGGGCGCTGCACCGGCTTCGGGTTTCCGAACGCACCGGTCAATTGGACATGCTCGCCCGAGAAATCGAACGGCTTGTCCTCGGTCCACAGCTTCCGGATCACGGTGCACGCTTCGGCGAACCGGCCCACCGCGTCGCCGGTTTCCAGGTACGGCAGGCCGTGCGCTTCGTACTCCCG
Organism: Amycolatopsis sp. La24; assembly: GCF_029087445.1. Lineage (NCBI taxonomy): Bacteria > Bacillati > Actinomycetota > Actinomycetes > Pseudonocardiales > Pseudonocardiaceae > Amycolatopsis > Amycolatopsis sp. La24. The sequence continues at coordinate 52,101 of NZ_JARACH010000038.1, read as the reverse complement.
GCGAGCCAGCGGATGGCTCGGCCGGGAGCCGACGCCGATGCCGAAGTCGAGCCGTCCGCCGGACACGACGTCGACGGTCGCGGCGATCTTCGCCAGCATCGCCGGCGGGCGGAATCGGTTGCTGGTCACCAAAAGCCCGAGCCTGAGCCGTTCGGTCTGCGCGGCCAGCGCCGAAAGCAGCGTCCAGCCTTCGAAAATCGGGCCGTCCAGTTCTCCGGCGATCGGCAGGAGATGGTCGAACAGCCAGGCGTGCTCGATAGCCGGGATCGCGTCCGCCTCACGCCAGACCTGCTGGAGCGCGGCGTAGCTGGTCTGCATCGGCGCGGTCATGATGCCGAACTGCGGCTTCGTGGTCATCGCGGGAAGTCCTTTCACTCGTGTGATTCGACGCGGCCGAGCGGGCTGGCTTCGACGCCGGTCCAGCTGTCGTCGCCGGGAATGAGCGCGCTGCGGAGATACGCCGTGGTCAGCCGCTGTTGCAGCGCGACGCGTTCGGGGTGTTCGTCGGTGGTTTCCTTGGCCTCGTAGCCGGAGATGCCGCCGAGCGAGTGCTCCGCGCCGAAGAGCGTCAGCAGGCTCTTCTCCCCCGGGCTGAGCCGGTACGCGTCGGTGAACCAGTCCGGGCCGCGCACGGACAGCATCGAGTCGTCCTGGTCGCCCGCGACGATCAGCGCGGGCGCCTTCAGTCCGGTGAAATCCGGGCTCATGAACGGGAAATGCTCGGCAGCGAACGGCGACAGGTCCGCGCCGCCGACGCCGGTGACGGCGAACAGCACCCCGGCAGACACCCGCGAATCGGACAGATCCTCGCCGACGCTGCCGTCCGCCTCGACGATGCGCGCGCCCAGCAGCATGCTCGCCGACTGCGCGCCCCAGGAGTGCCCGGCGACGGCGATCCGGCTGTGGTCGACCCGCCCCGCCAGCCCGGGCAGCGCCGCTTCGACGGTGTCGAGCTGGTCGATGACGTGCCGCAGATCCTCGACCCGCAACCGCCAGATGACCGGCGTGCGCGGGTCGTCCGCGGGCAGCGCGCGGGTCCGCGAATCGAGGTGAGTCGGTTGCACGACAACGAATCCGTGCGCGGCCCAGTAGTCGGCGAGCGGGCCGTAACCGTCCAGGGACGAGCCGAAACCGTGCGAGAACACGATCACCGGCAGGTCCTGCCCGGCAGCCGGGGCGGACACGCGCACCAGCAGGTCCTCGCCGCGGCCCGGCGCGTCGAGCCGCACCGGCTTCACCGAGACGGCCGGAGCCGGGAGCTGTACAGCGGACATGGGAATACCTTCTTTCGCCATCCGGGCACGAAAGGGTGTGGTGGCCGAGGGCCCGGTCTGGCATCATGAGCAAACGGAACGTTGCTCCGGTAACTATACGGAACACTGTTCCGCTTGTCTACCGGCGGCATGCGGAGGGAGCGGCACGTGGGCGAGAACGCGGGGGCCCGGGCGAAACGGGCGGACGCCCGGCGCAACGAGAAAACCCTGCTCGACGCGGCGGCGGCGGTGTTCGTCGAGTCCGGAGTGGACGCACCGGTGCGCGACGTCGCGACCAGGGCGGGCGTCGGCGTGGGCACGATCTACCGGCACTTCCCCACCCGCGCGGACCTGATCATCGCGGTCTACCGGCACCAGGTCGAGGCGTGCGCCGACGCGGGGCCGAAGCTGCTGGCGGACAACGCGTCCCCGCACGCCGCGCTCGCCCAGTGGATCGACTTGTTCGTCGACTTCCTCGTCACGAAGCACGGGCTGGCCGGGATCATGCAGTCCGACCACAGCGGCTTCGAGGCACTGCACGCGTACTTCCTCGAGCGGCTGGTCCCGGTGTGCACCGAACTGCTCGACGCGGCCACGAAGGCCGGGGAAATCCAGACCGACCTGGAGGCGGTGCACCTGATGCGCGGCGTCGGGAACCTGTGCATCGGCGCGGAAGCCGACGACAGCTACGACGCGCGCCGGCTGGCCGGGCTGTTGATCACCGGACTGCGGAGAGGCTGACTGAGGCTGCCGTGTCGCGGGTGGCTCTGCTCGGCAGAAGTCCGTGAGGGGAACCCTGAGGGAATCTGATTCCCTCAGGGTTCCCCTCACGGACATTCGAGCTGGGTGCTCAGCCGGGGCCGCTTCGCGCGCTTCTTGTCACTGCGCGTTGACACAGGAATCCCTTCACCGCACCGGAACCTCGACCTCGTCCGGACGCCGTTCCGGCCGCAACCCCCGCCACGCCGTGTGCCGCAACCGCCCGTCTCCCGGGGTGAGGCGGCGGTACACCACCTCGCCGACCACCTCCGGGTTCAGCCAGTGCGCGCCGCGCGCCCGGTCCCGCGGCACCTGGTCGGCGAACGGGCTTGTCTTGCGCTCCAAGGGAACCAGCTGCGCCTGAAGGTCTTTCAGCATCGCGTCGGTGAAGCCGGTGCCGACGTCCCCGAGGTACCGCAGCTCCCCCGACGCCGGGTCGTGCGCGCCCAGCAGCAGCGCGCCGATCGTGCCCTCGCGCCTGCCCTGGCCCGCACGCCAGCCGCCGACGATCACCTCGGTCGTCTGCACCAGCGGATGCTTGAGCCAGTCCGGACTGCGCCGTCCCGGGTGGTACCGCGACGTGCGGGCCTTCACCATCAAGCCTTCGAGCATCATTTTCCGCGCGACGTCCAGCAGACCGGCCGGCGTCATGCCGTCGGCAGCGAGATCGCGGTGCCGGTACCAGGGCGTGATCGCGACCAGCTGCCGGTCCGGCGGTTCGATCTCGGCGAGCCGCTCGCGGCGTTCCTCGTACGGCGCGTCGAGCAGGCTTTCGCCGCCGAAGCTCAGGAGATCGAAGGCGAAGTACGCGACCGCCTGCCAGGTGCGGTTCTGCAGGAGCCCGAAGTCGGGGCGGCCGTGCTCGTCGAGCGCGACGATCTCGCCGTCCAGCACCGCGGGCCGTCCCCCGAGCGCGTCGCCGAGCGCGCCGGCCAGCTGCGGGAACCTGGTGGTGAAGTCGTTGTCGTTGCGGCTGGTCAGCAGGGTGCTTCCGTCCGGGGCGACGCGCATGGTCGCCCGGTAACCGTCCCATTTGAACTCGTACGCGTACGCCGGGCCGTCGCGCAGCGTGCCGCCGTCGGGCGACGCCAGCATCGGCTCGATCGCGGGCGGCATGCCGCCGGCCACTTCGGACATTCGGGCACCTCCGCGCACCACCGTAAGCCGAACCGCGCGGATCCGCCGCCGTAAGATGGCCGGGTCCACGACGGAGGGGGCCGGGACCGGTGCCGAGCAAGGATTTCGAACGGATCATCCGCAAGCTGCGCGAGGTCGAACGCGGCAGCGGCCGCGACTACACGTCGTTCAGCGTGCGCGGAAAGCGCTTCGGCTACCACTGGCCGCGCACGGACACGGTCGGGCTCAAGCAGACCATCGCGGAACAGCAGGCGCTCGTCGCCGAACGGCCGGACGTGTTCGAGGAGCAGTTCACGTCCGGCGGATTCGGCTGGGTGGTGGTGCAACTGAGCGGCATCGAGGCCGACGAACTGGCCGAACTCGTGTACGAGGCGTGGCGGCTGTCGGCTCCCGAGGACCTGGCGGCCGAGGTTCCGCTGCCGCAGCTCTGACTATCCGGCATGCCCGGTAACACGGCACCGGGCCACGGCGATCTTCTTCGTGTTCAGGCGGAGGGGGTCTGCGGTGTCGCGGCGGTCAGTGCAGGTGCTGGTGGCGTTCGGCGTGCTGGCCGTGGGGGTGTTCCTGGTGTGGCAGCCGCTTTTCTCCGCCGGACCCCGTCGCGAGTGCGGCCCGGGCCAGGACTCGCCCCCTTCGTGCGGCCCGGCCTACGCCGACCCGGCGGAGTGGGGCAAGGTGCTGGTCGGCGGCGCGGTGCTGGCGCTGCTGTACCTGCGCTATCTGGCCGACCGCAAACAGGTTCTCTGACCTCGGCGTCCACATCGGACAGTCCACACAGGACAGTGCGCGGGTCTTGACGTGCGTGAGGGGAACCCTGAAGGAATCTGATTCCCTGAGGGTTCCCCTCACGAACGTCTGCGCACCTAAGCGCCAGGACTCACCAGGGGTTGTTGTCCTGCTCGTCCGGGTCGATGCCGCCCGGACGGCGGCCCGGCGGCGGCGCAGCGGGCCCGCCCGGTGCGGGCGGCGACGCGGGCGGACGGGCCGCTCCGCCTGCCGGGGGCGGCGACGCGGGCGGCTCCGGCTGCTCGTCCGGGGCGTCGGTTTGGTCGGCCGGGTCCGGGTCGGGGTCCGGGAAGCGGTTGCGGAGCGAATCGAGCATGACGGCGCGCGTGTCCGGGTCCTCGTCGCCGAGGCTGCGGCCCATGACCTCGGCCACCCGGTCGGTGATGCCCGACTGCGCCTTGCGCATCGTCTCGAGCACCATCCTGGAGAGCTCCTCCGGCGGGATGGTGCGCGTGCGGGAACTGAACACCAGGTCCGACACGACCCCGTCGGCCCCGACGGTGACCTTGACGGTCCCGTCCGGGCTCGTCGCGGTCAGCCGCAGCTGCTCGGTTTCCTGCTGGGCCGCCGCGTAGCGCTCCGCTTTGCGGGCGAACCCGGCCGCCCATTCGTCCATTCGCCGGATTGCGTCGTCGGGGTCCCTGATCAGGTCGCCCAGCCCACCCGCGCTGGTCATGCTTTTCGTTCTCCTCGAATCCCGTCACCCGCGCCGCTGCGGGCGGGTCTAGTCCTCGCCGCGACGGGCGGGGCCGTCCGTTGACGGTACCCGCCCGCCGCCGCGCCGCGAGAGCGCCACCGTTTCGTTACGTCTCGTCCGGCGCGACGTCGACCCGTTCCTTCGGCTGCAGCGGCTCCGCGCTCTCGTACCGGGCCTCCGCGGGCATGGCGTCCCGGGTGAACGGCACGTTCTGCCCGGTCGGGGCCTGCACGCCGCCGACCCGGAAGCGCTCCTTGAGCTCCCCGCTGTCGGTCTTGCTGAGCATCCCCTCGGTCGCCACCTTCTTGAAGGGCTTCGACTGGCCTTCGTCGCCCTCCTGGTAGGACTTCGCGGCCGTCCGCACGTTGTCCGCGGTCGCCTGGACGCCCTCGATCGCCCCGCTGATGGCTTCCTTCGCCTTCTCGCCGGTCGGGTTGATGATCGGCGGGAGGAACGCGCACAGCAGCCCGTACGCGTCGTCGGACATCGCGTAGTCGGCCGCCTGCGCCGCGGTGTTCAGCCGGTCCACCAGGCCGTCCAGGTGGCTCGCGTGCGCCACTAGGTCGTCGGGTTCTACGCGGAACCCCTGTGCGCCTCCGCTCATCGCCGCCTCACTTCCAGTCCTTGTTCTTCCAGTCGCCGATCACCGGCGGGGCGACGACCTCGTCGGGTGCGAAGAACGACGGGTCGTCCGCCTCGACGAAGCTCGCGACCTTGTGTTCCTTGTCCTCCGGGCCCTTGCCGCCCTTGCCGCCGCCCATGGCTCCCATGCCGGGAGCGCCGGCCGCGCCCTTGCCGCCCGAACCGGAACCGCCGCGCCCGGCGACGCCCTCCTCGGCCGGGCCCGAACCGCCCGCGCCGCTGAACGCGCCTCCGGAGCCCGGGCCGCCCTTCGCGCCGCCGAGTCCGCCCGCGCCGCCGCCGAGCCTGCTGCTGATGCTCTCGCCGTTGACGCCGCCGACCTTGCCGATGCCGCCGAGCTTCTCCCCGCTCGGCCCGGTGCCGCCGCCCGGGAACAGCGGCTTGCCGTCCGGGCCGATCTTGCCGGGGTTGAACGGCTTGATCCCGCCGGGGCCCTCGGGGATCGAGGGCTTGAACGGCTGCGGCTTGTACGGGTTCGACTTGTACGGGTCGCCGTCCTTGCCGGTCGGCACGGTCGGAATCGTCGGGATGGGCGGCTGGGTGAAGGCCGGGCCGCCGCCCGGGTTGCCGCCGCCGGGGATCGGCGGGATGTTCGGCGGGGTGAAGGTCGAGCCGCCGGGCCCGCCGCCGCCCGGGATGGGCGGGATGTTCGGCGGGGTGAAGCCCTGCGCCTTCGTCGAACCGGGGTCGCCCGAACCCGGGATCGGCGGGAACGACCCGCCGGGGCCGCCGCCGCCCGGGCTTCCGCCGCCGGGACCGCCCTCCGGGATCTTCAGCGACGCCGGGTCGAACCTGTGCTCGGGCTGCTGCCCGCCGGGTCCGCCGGTGACGCTGCCCGGGCCGCCGCTTCCGCCGCCGTACGGCTTGCCGTCCGGTCCGATCGGCCGTCCGTCGGGACCGATCGGCTGCCCGTTCGGGCCCACCGTGGTCCCCGCCGGGCCGATCGGCTTGCCGTCGGGACCCAGCGGGCGCCCGTCCGGACCGATGATCTGCCCGTTCGGGCCGACCGTGGTCCCGGGCGGGCCGATCGGGTTGCCGTCCGGGCCGATCGGACGCCCGTCCGGGCCGACCCGCATCCCGCCCGGAGCGCCCGCGCCCCCGCCGGGCTTCATCGGGGTGCCCTGGATCGTGGGCCGGAACCGCTCCGTCTCGGCGGGCAGCTTCGGCGGTTCGGCGAACCGCGGCGTCGCCACCGCGCCGCCGATGGTCTGGTCGTACCGCGTCATGATCTGCGCGGCCTGCTCGCGGGCGGCCTGCTGGTCGGTGAAGGTCTTCATCGCCGAGGAGTAGGCCAGGACGTACGCGGTCGGGTCCTTGATCGTCATCAGGACCTTGTTCGCGTCCTGCGCCGAGAACTGCACCGGCGGGTTGGCGTTCATCGCCTTCTGCGTCTCGTTGAGCGCCTGCGAGTGCACCTCCTGCTGGCGCCCGGTGAGCGTCGCGCCCTGCGCGGTGGTGCCGAGCCACTTGCCCACGTTCGCGAGGTGCACGCGCGCCGCGTCGCCGGCGTCGCCCTTCCAGTTCGAGGTACTCGCGTTGATCGCGTCGCCGAGGTTCTTCTGGTGCGTCGCCAGTTCGTTGCCGAGGCTCACCCACGCCTCCGACGACTCGGCCACCGCGGCCGGGTCCGCGTCCGTGGTGATGGCCTGGATCATCTGCTCGTGCGTCGCGTTCTTCCAGTCGGTGCTCGGCGCGGCGCCCGGATCGCGCATCTCGAGGTCTTTGCCGAGATGTTTCTTCGATTCTTCCAGGTTCCGCTGGTACATCGCCTGGATCAGCTGGTCGCGCGCCTTGCCCTGGACGTTCGGCAGCAGCCAGCCGTTGAAAATGGCGTCGATCTTGGTCGTCGCGTCCTCGCGCAGCTGGTCGCCCGAGGCCACGTCGTCCGGGCGGACCGGGCCGATGTAGTACTTCGACGACGGGTCCAGCGTCGGGTTGTAGAGCGCGGTGTTGCCCGGGTCGTAGTCCGTCGAGGACGGATCGGAGACGGACTCGGCGGTCGGTGCTTTCTTGTCGGCCACTGGTCTCCCCTTCAGCCCTGTTCCTCGACGGTGCGGTGGATGCGCTCGAAGGCCTCCCGCGAGCTGTGCTCCCGCTCCTTGTAGTTCTTCTTCGCCAGCTTGATCGCCTCGACGTAGGTCGGGAACTCCCGGTGCGCCGCCTGCAGCTGGGTGACCAGGCCCTGCTGGTCGCGCGCGGTCTCGGCCATGTGCTTGCTGACGAACATCCCGGCCGGGCTCTTCGACATCGCCGGCACCCCGGCGATCTTCTCGATCAGGTGCACGTGCGCCTCGAGCGCGTCGAGCACGCCCTGGAGCGCGGCGATCATCTTGTCGCCGGTGCTGTCGTCCACCGCGAACGATCCGCGCTCGGCCAGCGTCTTCAGCTGGCGCGCGGGCAGCGAGAAGCCCACCGGGGCCACGGGGGCCGTCCTCGCTTCCATCGCCATCGGTGCCTCGTCGGTCATCGGGACCTCGTTCTCCTCGTGAACTGTCGCCGCTTGCAAGGGGGGAATGATCAGTAAACCTCGGAAACCGCCTGCTGCACGGCGCGCTTGAGCTCGCGGCTCCCGGCGGGCACGTACTCCGCGGTCAGGTCGCCCGCCTCGCTGACGGCCGACTTGATCAGGTAGCGGCCGTCGGCGGTGTCGAGCCACCCGATCGGGGCGCCGCCGCGCCGCTCGCCGTGGCGGCCCCAGCCGCTCACCGCGATGTGCCCGCCGCCGAGCCGCGGCTGCGCCAGCACGCGTTCGAGCACCTCGACCCCGCCGGGGGCGGTGCGGGAGACCCGCGGGTCCGGGCGGCGCGGCTGCACGCGCCCGCTGACCTCGATCATCCCGAACGCGTCGGTCTCTTCCTCGTCCTCGGCCGCCTCGGCCCGCCGGCGCGCGGTCATCGCGGAGACCTCCTGCGAGGCCGCCTGGCGGATCGTGTGCGCGCCGGTGCTCGCCGGGCGCGCCTGGGGCAGCACGCCGGCGATCACCTCGACGAGCTCCTCGTCGTCGAAGAGGGAGAACAGCAGCTCGTCGGTCTTCGGGTCCTGGGTGATCCCGAGCGCCTGCCTGCCGTCGGTGAGCGCGACCACCGCGATGTCCGCGCCGAGCCCGTCGATCCCGCTGACCGCGACCGACACCCGCGGCTTCGCGAGCAGGTCGAAGGCGGTGCGCACGTAGGGGCTCAGCTCGTCTCCGCTGGAGAGCCTGCGCGCCTCGATCGCGTCGTTGACCACCTTCGCGACCTGGACGTACCGGTCCGGTTCCGCGGGCACGGTACCGATCCGCAGCGGGAACTGGCGGATGTTCCCGCCGGTCGCCTCCCCGATCACCAAAGCTTCGACGACGTCGAGAACGAACTCGAACCTGTCCGCCATCCCGAGGGCATCCTTCCCACAGCCGGGTCGGGCACGGCCGCTCCGGCACCCTTGCGAGTGACGCCGAATTGCGTTGCCGTGCCTGGGATTCGCAATGGGGAAAGACTATCAGTCCGGCAGGGGGCGGTGATCACCACGGGGACGGCTGCCCCAATGTACCGAGGGCCATGTCCGAAGAGACACGACCTGCGGTTTCGCCACGCGCGCCGCTTGACGCGCGACCCGGAAGCGGCGGAAATTCCTTGATGCGAGAAAGCTGACAAAAGGCCGCCGCGGATCGCGGCGGCCCCTTGCGGTGCCCGGTTTTACCGAGTTGTTCGCCTGTTCTTCGCCCTCGTTTCGCCGGGTCGTCGCTCCACAGTGGACACGGGGTCAGGAGACTCCGCGCGCCCGTTCGATGTCCGGCGAGCGGTACATCCGCTCCGGGATCTGCGCGAGCGTCGACTCGTGCACCTGCGGCCCCAGCCCGTACAGCTTCTGGAAGCTCATGATCAGCGGCCGCCACGCGTCCGGGTCGACGTGGTCGTCCGTGCCCGGCGTCCGGATGTCGTCGTGCACGAACACCCGCTGCACGCGCACTTCCAGCCCGACGATGCCGCCGCGCTGCGCCTCGTCGTCCTCGGCGAACGGGTGCACGGATTCCAGCACCGCTTCCATCGCGACCGGGCACTCGGCGACCCGCGGCGGCGCGACGGTCTCGGACGGCACCGGCGTGAGCCCGGCGCGGCCGAACTTGTCCGCGACGTGGAAGTAGCCGCGCTCTTCCTTGCGCGGCGGCACCGGATCGGACCCGGTGGTCAGCGCCAGCCGGTCCACCGCGGCGGCCATCGCCGAGGACGGCAGGTTCAGCACGCATTCGCGCGTGCGCAGGAGGTTGAGCGTGGTCTTCGAGCGGGCGCCGAGGCCGAGCATCGCGCGCCAGCCGAGCCAGAACGCCGACGACATCGGGGCCAGGTTGGCCGAACCGTCCTCATTGGACGTCGAGAGCAGCACCACCGGGGTGCCGAAGTAGAGGATGCCGGGCTCGATCGCTGTGTGCGCGGGAAAAGTCGTGTTCACAGCGCCCAGTCTGGCCACCGCCGCCGGTCCGTCGCTGGCGGAAATCAGCCGTCGCTTTCCCGGCACGGAAAGCCGTGAAGGACTCCTTGGGGGAATCAGATTCCCCCAAGGAGTCCTTCACGGACGGGTCAGGCGATTCCGGCGGCAGCGAGAGCGCGGCCGGTGAGGACTCGCGCGAGGTGCCGGCGGTACTCGGCCGTGGCGTGCGGTTCGTCCGGCGGCGAGGTGTCCTCCGCGGCCAGTTTCGCCGCCTCCGCCGCGGTCGCCCCGTCGGCCAGCGCGCGTTCGGTCGCCGACGCCCGCAGCGGCGTGCCGCCCATGTTGATCAGGCCGACCGAACGCCCGGCGACCGCGACGCCGACGATCGCCCAGTCGATGGCCCGGCGGGTGAACTTCTCGAAGCCCCAGCCGAGTCCGGCCTGGCTCGGCAGCCGGATCTCGGTGAGCAGTTCGTCCGGCTCCAGCGGCGTGGTGAACGGCCCGAGGAAGAACTCCGCGGCCGGGATCCGCCGCTCCCCCCGCGGTCCGCGCGCGACGAGCGTGCCGTCCGCCGCGAGCACCGCCGCGGGCAGGTCGGCCGCCGAGTCGGCGTGCACCAGCGACCCGCCGATCGTCCCGCGATGGCGCACCTGCGGGTCGCCGACCGAACCGGACACGTGCGCGATCAGCGGCGCGTGCTCGGCGAGCACCGGGTCGTGCTCGAGATCGTGGTACCGGGACAGCGCCCCGATCACCACCTCGTCGCCGTCGGTCCGGACGAACTTCAGCTCCCGCAGCGGCGCGATGTCCACCACGACCTCCGGCGCGGCGAACCGGAGTTTCATCAGCGGCAGCAGCGAATGCCCGCCCGCGAGCAGTTTCGCGTCCTCGCCGTGCTCGGCGAGCAGTGCGAGCGCCTCGTCCACAGTGGACGCGCGCCGGTAGGCGAACCCGGCCGGGATCACTGCGCCACCTCCTGTCCGGACGCGTCGATCACGGCGCTCACGATGTTGTGGTAGCCGGTGCAGCGGCAAAGGTTGCCCTCCAGCGCCGCGCGGGCCTCGTCGCGCGTCGGCTTCGGGTTTTCCTTCAGCAGCGACACCGTCGCCATCATCATGCCCGGCGTGCAGAACCCGCACTGCAGGCCGTGCTGCTCGCGGAACGCGCGCTGCACCGGGTGCAGCCCCTCGTCCCCGGCGAGACCCTCCACAGTGGTCACTTCGTGCCCGTCCGCCTGCGCGGCCAGCACCGTGCAGGACTTCACCGATTCGCCGTCGAGCAGCACCGTGCACGCCCCGCAGGACGTGGTGTCGCAGCCGATGTTCGTGCCGGTGAGGCCCGCGGTGTCCCGCAGGTAGTGCACGAGCAGGGTGCGGTCCGGCACCTCCTGCTCGACCGTCTTCCCGTTCACCTCGATCGAGACCCGCACGTCAGTTCGCCTTCCTAGCGTCGTTCAGGGCCGTCCACACCCGCAGCGGGGTGGTCGGCATGTCCAGGTGCGCCACGCCGAGGTGGGCGAGCGCGTCCACCACCGCGTTGTGCACCGCAGGCGTCGACCCGATGGTCGCCGCCTCGCCGATCCCCTTGACCCCCAGCAGGTTCCGGGTCGTCGGCGTCTCCATGTCCACCAGTTCGAAATCGGGCAGCTCGGGCGCGGTGACGAACGAGTAGTCGGCCAGCGTCGCCGTCGTCGGGTTGCCGTCCGCGTCGTAGCTCATCACCTCGAGCAGCGCCTGCGCGATGCCCTGGCCGAGCCCGCCGTGGCGCTGGCCGCGGAAGGTCAGCGGGTTCACGATCGGGCCCGCGTCGTCGAGCGCGACCAGCCGGCGGACCTCGACCTTGCCGGTCTCGGTGTCCACCTCGACGACCGCGAGGTGCGCGCCGAACGGGAACGTCGGCGCGCCGTCGCCGAACCAGACGTCCGCGGTGAACCCGTCGGCCTCGGCGGCGACGCGCGCCCAGTCGAGCGTCGTGCTGGACGGCGCGCCGCGGACCTGCCAGACGCCGCGTTCGGCGTCCAGCTCCAGGTCGTCCGGCGCGGCTTCGAGGAGTTCGGCCGCGACCTGGCGGGCCTGCGCCACGACCTCCTCGGCCGCCTGCCGGATCGCCGAACCGCCGAGCTGCAGCGACCGCGAACCGAACGTGCCGATCGCGCGCGGGACCTCGTCGGTGTCGCCGTGCCGGACAGTGATCTTGTCCAGCGGCACGCCCAGCTGGTCCGACAGCAGCATCCCCAGCGACGTCCCGAGCCCCTGCCCGTGCGGGGAACTGCCGGTCCACGCGGTGACCGAACCGTCCGGGTGCACGTCGACCCGGCCGCTCTCGCCCGACGCGTCGCCGCCGGTGATCTCCACGTATGCCGCGATGCCGAGCCCCAGCGCCACCGGATCCCCGGCGGCCCGGCGCTTCCGCTGTTCTTCGCGCAGCTGCGCATATCCCGCCGCGTCGAGCACCTTGTCGAGCGCCGCGGCGTACTCGCCGGTGTCGTAGGAGCCGCCAGTCGGTGTCTGGTAAGGGAATTCCTCGGGCCGGATGAAGTTGACCCGCCGGACGTCGGCCGGGTCCATGCCGATTTCCGCGGCGAACAGGTCGATCGCGCGCTCGACCGCAGCCGTCGCTTCCGGACGGCCCGCGCCGCGGTAGGCCGCGATCGGCGTGGTCGTGGTGACCACGCCGCGGCTGCGCGTCTGCACGACCGGGAACCGGTAGACGCCCGGGGCCATCATCTCGGTGAGCGTCGGCAGGAACAGCGCCCGCGGGTACGCACCGGTGTCCTGGAGGACGTCGAGCCGGTACGCCAGCACGGTTCCGTCGCGTTTGCCGCCGATGGTGACGGTGTTGCGCTGCGCGCGGCCGTGCGTCATCGAGGTGAGGTTCTCGCTGCGCGATTCGGCCCACCGCACCGCGCGTCCGGCCTGCTTGGCCGCCCAGGCGAGCAGCACCGCTTCCGGATCCGCGCCGATCTTCGCGCCGAACCCGCCGCCGACGTCCGGCGTGATCACGCGCACCAGGTCCTCGCCGATGCCGAGCCCGCCGGCCACCATGCTCCGGCCGATCTGCGCGTTCTGCGTGGACAGCCACAGCGTGACCCGCCCGTCCTCGCCCCACGCGACCGCCGCCCCGCGCGGCTCGACCGGGGCCGGGGCCACGCGCTGGTTGAGGATTTCCTCGGTGACGACGACTTCGCAGCCCTCGAACGCCGAATCGTCGAACTCCTCCGGGCCGTTCGTGTGGACCACGTTGGTGCCGTGGTCCGGGAACACCAGCGTCTCGTCGGCGAGCGCGGTGTCGAAGTCCGCGACCGCGTCCAGCGGGTCGTAGTCCACGTCGACCAGTTCGGCGGCGTCGGCGAGCTGGTACCGCTCCTCGGTGAGCACCAGCGCGACCGCCTCGCCGACGTACCGCACGACGTCCTTCGCCAGGTACGGCTCGGCGACGGGCCCGGCCTTGCCCGGTCCGAGATCGAGATCGGCCGCGGTGTAGACCCCGACCACGCCCGGCGCGGTGCGTGCTTCCTCGACGTCGATGCCGACGATCCGCGCGTGCGCGATCGGGCTGCGCACGAAGACCGCGTGCACGGCGCCGTCCAGCGCTTCTTCCTTGAGGTCGTCGACGTACGTTCCGCCCGCGGTGATCAGCTTCTCGTCTTCGACGCGCACCACCCGGGTGCCGACAATGCTCATCTGTCCTCCTGCTCGGGTACCCCGCCGACTATGCCCGCATGTGCCGCCCCGCGTCAGCCCGAACGGGTCTGCCACGCCGAAACCGCGGTGCGGGAGAGTCTGCGGCGGCGTGGCGGAAGATAGCGCACGAGCCGGATCGGGTCGGCGGCTGAGGCAGTTCGGTGATCAACGGGACTCGGCAGGCGGCTTCCGCGTCACCGCGGGTCCGCTGCTGGGACTCGCTCCTCGAACCAGGTCCGGAGCGACTTCAGCGCGCCCGCGATGTTCTGACCGGCGAGGTGCTCCAAATAGGCTCTGCGCAGCGGGAGCTGGCCGCGCAGTTCACTGTCCTCAGGAGGCAGGAACTGCTCCCCTGCCCAACGGACCTCTGCGAACGTGGTGAAGATGCCGCTCTTGCCAGGCCGCAACGGGAAGCGCATCGCACCAGCCACCTCCGTGAAATCGACCAGCTGGCGGATCGACCGGTTCACCGCATAGCGGGACCCGGCCATATGCCCAGCGCTGTAGCCCGGCATGGTGTCGCACCAATCGGACAGGCCCCGCACTCAAACGAGCGCCTCCACGGCTCCGCCGTGAAGGAAGAGTCCCGCCTCCTCGCGGGTCGGCCCATCCTCGAAACGTTTGCCGTCGAACGCAGCGAGATCTTCCCGCCACCGATCGTGTGCGCGCTGGAGCAGCCGGAGTGCTCTGGCGGCGGGGACGTAGTCAAACTCGGCTGGCTGAGTCATTTCGGCACCCCTCCGTCTTGTCCCCGCAGTCGCGGCCAGACATCCGCCTGTTGCTCAGCCCGAGTAAGCCTGCCAACCCAGCACCACCGCCAAAGAAAGCCCGCCCAGTCCGATCGCGATGCGCAGCGGCGTCGCGGGCAGGTAGCGCACCAGGATCGAGCCCAGCCACGAGCCCGCGACCGAGCCGAGGCACACCGCGATCGCCGCGGGCCAGAAGACCTTTCCGGTGAAGGCGAACACCAGCGCGGCGATCAGGTTCGCGGTGCCGGTCGCGATGTTCTTCGCCGCGTTCGTGCGGGCCAGCGACTGGCTCCATACCGTCGTCAGCAGCGCGAGCATCAGCACCCCGGCCGCGGCCCCGAAGTACCCGCCGTACACCCCGACCAGGAACGCGGCGATCCCGGTGAGCGGGCCGATTCCCCGGTGCTCGCTGTGTTCGGCCATGCGTCGCAGCCGCGGACCGGCCATCAGCACGACCGACGCGCCGCCGATCAGCCACGGCACGACGACGGTGAACGCGTCCGGCGAGCTGACCAGCAGCACCAGCCCGCCGCACGCCCCGCCTGCCGTGGTGATCAGGCACAACGGCAGCAGCCGTCGGCCTTGCCCCTTCAGCTCCGGGCGCGCGCCGACCGCCGCCCCGGCGGTCGTGCCCAGCATCGCGACGGTGTTGGTCATGTTGGCGACGACCGGCGGCAGTCCGGCGGCGAGCAGTGCCGGGTACGACACCAGCGACGCCAGGCCCGCGGTCGCGCCGGTCAGCCCGGCCCCGACCCCGGCCAGCACGAGGAGCAGGAATCCGCCGGGGCCAGTGATCACGTTGTCATCTCAACATGCCGCTCCCGGGCGCCCGCCAGCCGGGCCGAAGCACATCGGCGCAACGTATAGGGCGTTATACGACATTGTCCGAAACCGGACGGGATCGGCCGGGAGGGTTGCCCGGTTGCCCGGCCGCCGCAGAGAATCCGCGCTGACAAGGTTGTCAACGGTTCGGGAGGACGCGGGATGGACGGGTTCACCCGGCGGCAGGCGCTCGGTTTCGCGGGTGCCGGAGCCGTGGTCCTCCTGGCCTCGGGAACAGCGCGAGCGGCGGCCCGGCCCGCTCCGGATCCCGTCGCCGCGACCTACCTGCGGGTCCTGCTCCGGCACACCCGCTGGGCCGAGCAGCAGTTCGACCGCGCCGCCGGGATCTACCCGGCTCGCGACTTCACCTTCGCGGTCGTCCTCGGCAACGCGCTCCTGCTGACCCGCGACGGCTACGACGCGGCCGTCGCCGGAGTCGACCGCGAAACTCTCCGCGCGCACACCCTCGCCACCATCAAGCACTTCGCCGCCTCGAACCGGCTCACCGGCGGGACCGAGTGGGGCCGGAAACTGTTCTTCGACACCACTTTTCAGTCCTACTTCCAGCTCGCCGCCCGTCTCTTGTGGACAGAGCTCGACGCGGCGACGCAACGGAACGTCGAACGCATCGCCACCGAACAGGCCGCCTACACGGCCGGCCTCGGCACCGGCAACGACCCCGCCTCCGGCGACTGGACGCCCAACGGCCTGCGCGGCGGCTACGTCGGCGACACCAAGCTGGAAGAGATGGGCGTCTACGCGCAGTCGCTCGCCCCCGCGCTCGCCTGGGCACCGGACGATCCGCGCGCCCCGGAATGGCGCGCGGCCTTCGGTTCCTGGAGCCGCAACGAAGGCGGCCTGCCCGCGGCGGATCTGGCGAACCCCCGGCTCGTCGACGGAAAGCCGGTCAGCGCCAACACCGCGACCAACCTGTACGACACGTTCCTCGTCGAGAACCACGGCTCGTTCGGCCCGCACTACCAGGAAGAACTCTGGCGCACGTCCGGCCGCAACGCGATGCACTTCCTCACCGCCGGCGTCCCGCTGCCCGAGGTGCTCACCGCGCAGCCGAACGGCGAACTGCTGTGGCGCACCATGCTCCTGATGACCAGCGACGCGGGCGAACCGCTGATGCCGATGGTCGCCGACCGCGAACACCTCTACGGCCGGGACGTCATCCCGCTGGCTTTCCGCGCGCAGGTCCTCGGCGACCGGCACGCCGCCTACGCCGAGGCCCAGCTCGCCGCGCGGCTGGAGCCGTACCAGGCGTACCCGCCGGTCGACCGGATCACGAAGTTCTCCGGCGAACCCAAGTACGAACCGGAGGCCCGCGCCGAACTCGCGATCAGCTACCTGCTGCACGAATGGCGCGCCGGGCACGGCGGCCCGGTCAACGCGGTACGCAAGGACGAATTCGACGCCCACGCCGCTCGCGCCGCCGACTTCGGGACCGGGCCGGGTCTCCTGGCGCAGCGCTCCCCCGCCGCGTGGGCCGCGACCGTCACCAAACCCGGCTTCGTGAAATTCGCCTGGCAGCCGAACCACGACGACTGGCTCTTCGTCCTCGGCGGCGCCAACCCGATGCTGCTGCCCGCCACGAACATCGCCGTGCGCGAACGCCACGCCACGACATACCGCAAGTTCCGCGACGGATTCGACGGCACCGTGGGCGTGCTGCGGTTCGACACCGGGTACGCAGCACTCGCCACGCTCCCCACCGGCGCCGCGGTCTACGCCAGCACCGGCGTCGCGTCGGACGAAGGCGTGCTCAACGTCTACAACCTAGCCATGCCAGGCGTTCCCGGCCTCGACGGCGACCGCACCTACACCGCCGCCGAGGGCTCGGTGACGCTCGCCGCACAGTCCGGACCGACCGGCGCGCGCACCGACGACCTGACCTTCCCGCCAGTGACCGCGCGGCATGTGCGGATGCTCGGCGTGCAGCCGGATCCGCAGTACGGCTACTCGCTCTGGTCATTCGAAGTCCACGACGGCGACGGCCCTGATCTCGCCCTGGCCGGAACCGCGTCCGCGTCGTCGGCCGCGCCGGGCAAGGACGCGAAGTACGCCACCGACGGCAATTCCGCCACGCGCTGGGCAGTGTCCACATCGGACCGACCGCGCGCGGACAGCTGGCTTGCCGTCGATCTCGGTGCGCCACAACGGGTTGACCGGGTCCGGCTGAGCTGGGAGGCCGCCGCCGGGCGGAAGTACCGGATCGAAACATCGCCCGACGGCGTCGCCTGGACCTCCGTCGCGACCTATCCGAAGCCAGCGCTGCACAGCACCGGCGGCTGGCTCGACATCGACGGCCGGGCCGGAATCGTCGTCACCAGCCCGAATCCGCTCACCGTCACGAACGACCACGTCACGCTTTCCGCCGGTCCGCCCGCGCCGCTGCTGGCCGAGCTGTACCCCGGCCGCGCGGACCTGCCGAAGCTCGCCCGCCGCGCTCGCGCCACCGCCTCCGGAGTCCACGTGAGCGCCACGGACGATTTCCTGGTGCTGGCCAACCTTTCCGACCGCACCACGGCCGGAACCGCTTCCCTGCCCCAGGATCGCAGCGCCCTGCTCCTGTACCGAGGCACGCAAAAGGTCACCGCGTCCGGCAGCTCGTTCAGCTACGAACTGGCCCCCGCCGAAGGCCGGATCGAACCGCCCCGATTCACCGTGCGCGGCAGGTCCGGCAGCGCCGTCCCGCCCGGCCTGACCGCGGTAGTGCACGACGCCAGCCGAGTCGACCTGACCGCGCCGCCCGGACTGCTCCCGGCAGTCGTGACCGTGACCCCGACTGGCGGCCGTCCGCGCACCGTCACGCTGCCACCGCGCCGCACCGTGCCGGTCGTCTTCGCCGAGATCCGGCCGTACCCGCTGAACGACCGCGCGCTCGGGGCCGTGACCTTCCCCGCCGAACCGCTGCCGCCCGGGATGACCAGCCCAGACGCCGCCGTCGACGACAACCCGGCGACAGCCTGGCAACCCGGCTCTGGCGGCCGGATGGTGGTGGACCTAGGCGCACCGCTGCAGATCGCGACCGTCGAACTCGCCTGGACCGCAGGACGCGTGCCCGCCACCGTGGTTGAGACCAGCACCGACGGCCTCACCTACGCCGAAGCTGCCCGCCCCGATCGAAAACGCACCGCCTCCGTCGCGCTCGCCCAGCCAGTGCGCTACCTGGCGCTCCGCACCCTGGACTGGCGACGCGGCGACGCCGGCCTCACCCGGATCTCCGCCCTCACACCGCCGAACTAGCCGGCCAGTCCTCGAACGGCAACGCGAGCGTGTGCCCGGTCTGCTCGGCTTTCGCGCGCAGGTACCGGACGTTGTTCTCGTTCGCGAAAACCCCGGTGCGGACCCGTTCTCGCACGTCGATGCCGTGGCGCGCCAGCTGAGCCGCCTTGTCCGGGTTGTTCGACAGCAGATCGAGCTGCTGAACGCCGAACAGGCTGAGCATTTGCGCGGCCGCCGTGTAATCGCGGGCGTCTTCCGGCAGGCCGAGCGCGGAATTCGCCGCGTAGGTGTCCAGACCGGAATCCTGCAGCGCGTACGCGTCGAGCTTGTTGTACAGCCCGATCCCGCGACCCTCCTGGCGCAAGTAGAGCAGGTACCCGCCCGCCTCGGAAATCCGCGCGACCGACTCCGCCAGCTGCGGGCCGCAATCGCAGCGCGCGGATCCGAAGACGTCTCCGGTGAGGCATTCCGAATGCAGCCGCACCAACGGCACCGGACCGGGTTTCCCCAGCACGAAGGCAAGATGCTCGAGCCCGTCGGACAGCCCGGTGAACGTGACCGCCTCGGACTCGACCGCGGGCCCTTCGCCGAACCGCAACGGGATCCGTACTCGCGTGCGCACCTGCGGGACTGTCGTCATCGGGCAACTCCTCTCCCCTCGGTGACTCCGACCCTACTCAGAACCACCGACAGAAACGCGGTCCCGGACTGCGGCCAAGGTCACGTCGGCTCGCGGGCATGGCCGGACGCCGGGAATTGTTCGCCGCCGATCCCGCACGGCTCGTTCCCCGGATCGCTGGCTTCCGCCCGATGAGGTTTCTCAGCGGCGAGGGCAGCGCCGACGGCCGATGATCCGCATCGCTTCGCAGGCATCGCCCCCGCGAACCTGCCCCGCCCGCACCCCGACCGAGCTGTCCGTGAGGGGAACCCTCACGGAATCTGATTCCGTGAGGGTTCCCCTCACGGACCTCTGCGGCTCCCCCGCCCATCCGGGAGCGACATCGCCTGGTACGGGCGCGGGCGGCGGAAACTCCCGGTGTCCGGCGCCCGATCGCCCGTCTGGGCCGCACCGGGATCGCGGCCGCGGCAAGCGTAGTCCGCTCGACCGGGCCGGACGACCGGCTAACTCCCCCACGTGGACGGCATCCACCCTTCCTCCCCCACCGGCGGCAGCTCGGGCGACAGCAGCGCCAGGTCCGGCGGCACCAGCACCGCGGCCGAAACGAGCGCCGCCACCAGATCCTCGTCCGGCGAGCCCGGCCGGAACCGGAACCGCACCGAATCCAGCACCCCCGCCACTGTTTCCGAGGTCCATCCGCCGTCCGGATCCAGCGCGGACAACCGGCTCGCGGCCAGCGGGACCGGCACCGGGCGCGGCCGTTCCTCCCGCCGTAGGAACCCGCGCGCCACCATCGCGAGCACGAGCCGTTCGTCCGGCCGCAGCCGCCCGGCCGGGACCGGCGACGGCGTCCCGTCGGCGATCCGGATCTCCAGCACGTGCTCGCGGTCCCCCGAACCGCGCGCGTACACCGGGAGATAGCCGGGCGGCAGCGGAACCGGCGCGGCCCCGGCGAACACCAGCCGCGACCGCGGCAGCCGCAGCGGCACCTTGCCGGTCGCTCGCACCCACCACCGGCCCGCGTGCCGCTCCAGCACGCCGTGGCGGCGGCTGACCCGGCGGTCGTCCTCGCCGAGCGGCACCGTCACCTCGGCGGTGTTCCGCCCGAACGTGACCGGCCCCCGCGCCGCCGGCGGCACCAGGACTCCCCCCGCGCGTCCCAGCACCACCAGCGTGCCCGGCGGCGACGCGAACCCGAGCGCGAGGCTCGGGTGTCCCGCGGGCAGCGTCCGCATCGCCTCCCCTGCCACGGACACCCCCTGCGGAGCCGCTGCCGGACCCCGGTCGGCCGCGACGGCCCGCCGGGGGCGCGGGGCCGGATCCGCCGCGCACCGCGAGTCAAGCAGGCGGGGCCGGGACCCCTCCCGGATCGTCGCCGGGTTCGAGCAAAGCCAGGTCCGGCGGGACCAGCGACGTCGACAGCAGGAGTTCCTTGATGAGGTTGTCGTTGAGCGCGTTCCCGACCGGTTCGCCGACCTCTTCCCTGGTCAGCCCGGCCACCCCGGCGCGGGCCAGCCGGGCGCGCACGGCGCCGACGAGGTGCTCGACGCGCTTGCCGCTCCAGCGTCCTTCCGGTTTGAGCTCGGACAGCTGCGCCGCGACCTGCCGCCACGCGAGCGGCTGCGGGTACTGGTCCTGCAGCAGATACCGCTGCGCGAGCGAGACGAGGACGAGCCGTTCGTCCGGCGTCAGCCGCCACATCCGCGGCGGTTCGGTGACGTCCTGCGGCCGCGAATCCGGGCGGCGCCCGTCCGCGCCCGCGACGTACACCTCCAGCAGGTGCTCGCGCCCGGCCGAACCGCGCACGAACGCCGCGGTGTAGCCCTCGGCCAGCGGCACCGGTTCCTCCTCGGGGAACAGCAGCCGCGAACCGGGCAGCCGGATCGGCAGCTTCCCGGTGTTGTGGATCCACCAGCAATCCCGGCGGCGCACCAGGAACCCCTGCTGCCGGCTGACCTTCCGGTCGTCCTCGCCGACGCACACGTGCACGTCGTCGCGGTTGCGCCCGAACAGCACCTGCCTGCCGTCGCGCGGCGGCATCCGCACGCCGCCGGTCACCGCGAGCGCGAAGATCGTGCCCGGCGGCGAGGGCGGGACGCCGTGCGCGAGGCTGCCGTGGTCCGGGCCCAGCTCTTCCGGCGGGCCGCCGGGAAACGCGGTCATGTCTTCGGCAGCTTTCCGGCCAGCGAACCGGCCAATGTGGACACTGGCGCGCACAGCCGCTCCGAGGGCGGTTTTCCG
This sequence comes from Amycolatopsis sp. La24, assembly GCF_029087445.1. NCBI lineage: Bacteria > Bacillati > Actinomycetota > Actinomycetes > Pseudonocardiales > Pseudonocardiaceae > Amycolatopsis > Amycolatopsis sp. La24. The sequence continues at coordinate 31,075 of NZ_JARACH010000038.1, read as the reverse complement.
TGCACCACGACCCGAAGGCGTTCCACCCTCGGGTCCCCGTGCGCGTCGGTGTAGGAACGGTAGACGAGGACCGCCTGGCAGGTGTCCGTCGCGAACTCGTCGGTCTTGAGATACGCGTCGTGCCCGCCGACCTGCACAAGCTGGCCGGTCGTGCTGTCCGGCGGCTGGTCCCGGTCGAACATGACGGTGACCGAACGGTCGCTCGCCGGGCTCTTCCAGTCGCACCACCAGCCGCCGAAGCCGCGCTCGATCCGGACCGGAGCCTCGACCCCGGCCGTCGCGGAGATCCCGATCGAGTCCAGCAGCGAGCACGCGTCCACGTACGCCAGCGAACCCGCCGGGAACGCCGTCGCGCGCGCCGGAACCCCGGCCGCGGCCATGGCTTTCGTCGCCGAAGCGACCGCGGTGTCGGCGGCCCGGCAGAGGTCGAGGTGGTACCCGTCGTCCTGCTTGGCCGTCACCTTCACCGAATACCGGTCCTGCAGCTGGATCGTCCGCTCGCACTGGTCCGGGGACGACGCGGCGAAAACCGCGAACGGCCCGGACTTCGACTGCGTGCCCTCGATCGCGGAACCGGGCGGGTCTTCCAGCTCGACCAGGACGTCCGCTTGGAGGTCGCCGCGGTGCAGGAGCACGTCGCAGCGGTTGAAATTCCCGTAGTCCGGAACCACTTCCGGATCGCCGAACGGCTTCAGCGGGGCGGGATCGACCAGCCGGCACGGGTCGGCGGCCCGCGGGTCGGGACCGATTCCGAGCTTCGGCTGCGCCGCCGGCGGAGTCGCCTCGGTCTTGGCCGGGCGCGTCACGAAATACGTGGCGACCACGACCGCGACCGCCGCGGCCGCCACTCCGGCGAGCAGCAGCCCGCGCCGGGTGCGCCGCCGTTTCGGCACGTCGACCGGCAGCGCGTCGATTCCCTCCGCGAGCAGCTCCCCCACCGACACCGCGGTCGGGCGTTCGGCAGGGTCGCGCCGCATCAGCAGTTCCAGCGCCGGCGCGAGACCGTCCGCGTGCCGCGCCCGCGGGACCGCGCCCTCGGCGACCCGGCGGATGGTGGCGTACTCGTTGCCGCCGGAGAACGGCGGCGCGCCCTCGACGGCGGCGAAAAGCGTTGCCCCCAACGAAAAAACATCCGAGGCCGCGGTGGGCGGATGCCCTTGCGCGACCTCCGGGGCGAGGTAGTCCGGCGTGCCGCCGATGAGCGGCGAATCGGTGACCGTCTCGTCCGTGCGGACCGAACGGGAGATGCCGAAATCGGTGAGCTTCGCGCGGCCGTCGGCGGCGATCAGGACGTTGCCCGGCTTGACGTCGCGGTGCACGATGCCGTGCGCGTGCACCGCGCCGAGCGCCGCCGCGATCTGCACGCCGATCTCGGCGACCGTGCGCGCGGGCAGTCTCCCTTCCGCGGCGAGGATTTCCGCGAGGCTGCGCGCCGGGACGTACTCCATCACCAGCCACAGCTCGTCCCCGTCAGCGGCGACGTCGAAGAACGTGACCACGTTCGGGTGCAGCACCCCGGCCGCCAGCCGGGCCTCGCGGCGCAGCGTCCGCCCGCTCACCACGTCGGACAGCCGGGCCTGCTTGAGCGCCACCTCCCGGCCGAGCCGGTCGTCGCGCGCCCGCCAGACGACGCCCATGCCGCCGCTGCCGACGCGCTCCAGCAGCCGGTACCGGTCCGCGATGAGCTGGTCCCCGTGCACCGACGCTCCCCTCGGCGTGGTCCGACCCCTGTGAGGTAACTCGCAGTAACGATACTGCATCACGCGCGTTCGCCGGAAGCGGCCCGGGGACCCCTCCCGCCGTCCGGCCCTATCTTCGCCGCGTCCCCCGTCCGAGCGAAGAAGAGGAGACCCATGCGCACCCTCGTCCTGGCCGTCACCGCAGTGCTGGCCGCGGCTTTCGCCCCGTCCGCGCACGCCGGTTCCCGGCTGCACATCACCGCGGGCGGCACGCCGGACCACCCGCGCGTCTATTCCGGCGGCGGGAGATCCGTCCCCGGCATCGACGTCGACGCCGACTGGGTCGTCGTCGACGGATTCACCCTCGAAAGACCGTCCGCTCCCGGCGTGGAAATCCGCGGCAATCACGTGACGCTGAAGAACACCAGAATCACCGCTCCGCAAGGCGGAGACGGCGACGGCATCCGGTTCTTCGGCGACTACCTCGCCATCGAGCACAACACGATCAGCCAGACCTCGAACCGCGACGGCGCGCACGCCGACTGCATGCAGACCTTCTCCAGCGACAGCCCGCCGAGCAATCACGTCCGGATCGAAGGAAACCGCTGCGAGAAAATCGACAATATGTGCTTGATGGCAGAAGGCCCGAACGACGGCGAAGGCGACGGAAAAGGCCACACCACGGATTTCCTGATCAAGGACAATTTCTGCGAAACGCTCGTGGCTTCGCAGACGCTGATGTTCGAGGACGTACAGCAGGCCACCATCACCGGCAACACCTTCGCGGCGGGCCCGGACCACGCGATCGGCTTGGCCGTCCACTCCACCGGAGCCCACGTCGAAGGCAACCGCGTGGACCCGTCGATCCCGTGCGAGGTCGGCATCGACGATTCGTCACGGGAGGGCTACACCGGACCGGAGCCCGCTTGCGCTCCGTGACCTTTGTGGACGGTCCGGCCGACCGCGCACCGTGACCGGAACCGCCGGATTCCGCGCGGAGTTCGGGCACTCGGGTGAATCGGGGGTGACCCGATTCACCAGGGCACGGAGCGGGTACTTCCTCCGGGACGGCACGCGGGCCGCCGAAGGAGACTCCATGCTCAGTCACCACGAACGCGTCGAGCTGGACAAGATCGAGCGCTGGTTCGAAACCAGCGACCCGGAGCTGGCCGCCGCCCTGCGCCGCGGCAAGCCGGCCCGCTCCGCCGCGCTGCTGACCGCGTTCGCGATCCTGCTGGACGTCGCCGCGTGCGGTCTCCTGGTCGCCGGGATCGCCGCGTCGAGCCCGGCGCTGACCGTCTGTGCCCTCTTCGCCGCGGCGGGCGGGGTCGCGGCGCACGTCGCGCGCTGCCGCGGGTGACCACGCCCGAACGGCCTGGAGAAGTCCGTGAGGGCCACCCTCCGGGAATCTGATTCCCCCAGGGTTCCCCTCACGTACTTCCCGCGGGGACACCACGCGACCAACCGGCCCGGTGCCTCCGGATGCGCCGCCGGCCCCGCGCACCGCACACTGGTCCAGTGTCCGATTGGGTGCTGCACGTCGACCTCGACCAGTTCATCGCCGCCGTCGAGGTCGCTCGGCGGCCGGAGCTGCGCGGGCGGCCGGTGATCGTCGGCGGGAACGGCGATCCGACCGAGCGCGCCGTCGTGGCGACCGCGTCGTACGAAGCGCGCGAGTTCGGCGTCGATTCCGGCATGCCGCTGCGGCTGGCCGTCAAACGCTGTCCAGACGCCGTCCTGCTCCCCGTCGACGCCCCGGCGTACCAGGAGGTCTCCGACCGCGTCATGGCCCGGCTGCGGGAGTTCCCGGTGGTGGTCGAGGTGCTCGGCTGGGACGAAGCCTTCCTCGGCGCGACCGCCGACGATCCCGAAGCGCTCGCCGCGGAAATCCGGCGCGGCGTCGAGGAGGAAACCGGTCTCTCGTCGTCGGTGGGAATCGGCGACAACAAACTCCGCGCCAAACTCGCCACCGGGTTCGCGAAACCGGCCGGAATTTACCGGCTCACCCAGGAAAATTGGTGGAACGTCATGGCCGAACGGCCCACCGACGCGTTATGGGGAATCGGCCGGAAAACCGCGAAGAAACTCGCCGAAGCCGGGTATTCCACCGTGCTCGCCCTCGCCGCCGCCGACCCCGACTCGCTCGCCGCGCGGTTCGGGCCGAAGCTGGGTCCGTGGTACCGGCTGCTGGCCGGCGGCATCGGCGACGCCGAGGTGAGCGCGACCCCGTACGTCGCGCGTTCCCGAAGCAGGGAAACGACATTCCAGCAAGACCTCACCGACCCCGACGCCATCGCCAGGGAGACCGCGACCCTGGCCGGACGCGTCGCGCAGGACGTCGCCGACGAGGGACGTCCCGCGGCGCGCGTCGCGGTCAAGGTGCGGTTCGCGCCGTTCCTCACCCACACCCACAGCGTGACGCTGCCCGCACCGTCGTCGGATCCGGCGGTGCTCGCCGCGGCGGCGCAAGACCTGTTGGGCCGCTTCGCTTTCGGCAAACCGGTGCGGCTGCTCGGCGTCCGCGCCGAATTCCCGCGCGCTTGACAGGTCCCGACCGGGCTTGCCAAGGTGGAAACCGACGCGCCCGCCGGGGCGCGGCTCCGGGCCGAGAGGCGCTGCGACGGGGTTTTCCCGCCACGCTCGGCCCGCGGGACTTCGAGAGAAGGGCGCCTCCTGGTTCAGGAGGTGTCGCGTGCCACTGGTTGTCCCAGCCGCCTCAGCGCCGTCGCGCGAGGTGGGCCGTGTGGTCGGCGACCAGGTCGACCGTCTCCGGCAAGACCTGCCGGATCCGCGAGAAAACCTGCTCCCGCACCGAAATCGGCAGCACCAGGTACGCCGAAACCGTGGAGAACAGACCGATCAGCTCGTCCGCGCTCACCGTCATCCGTTCCTGGACGACGACCTGCCGGACGTCGGCGAACAACTCGGACTGCTCGAGTTCCGTGCCCGGCCACTGCAGTGCGTTCTCCGGCGGCGTGCCGTCCGGCGACGGGACCTCAGCGCTCTCCAGGAACGGGGCCTGAGCGTCGTCGACCGCTTTCCGCACAACGGGATCCGCCGGCCCGATCGGCCCGCCGATCGACGCGAACACCCCGCCCGGCGCGAGCAGGGCGGCGATGCGCGGCCACCGCCCGGCCGGGTCCGTCCAGTGCAGCGCCGCGGCCGAGTACACCAGCCCGTACTGCCGGTCCGGTCGCAGGTCCTCCAGTGCGCCGCGACGGGTCTCGACGTCGGCGGGCAGGTGCTTGCGCAGTTCGGCGAGCATCGCCGGATCCGGATCGGTCGCGGTGACCGCGATCCCCCGTCCCGCGAACAACCGGGTCGCTTTCCCTGTCCCCGCCCCGATTTCGAGGGCGTCGGCGACCGGCGCACCCGCGTAGTCCAGCACCTTTTCGGCTAACTCGGCGGGATATCCCGGGCGGTACCGCTCGTACGCCTCCGCCACTGCCCCAAAACTCAACGCGCGCTCTGCCATGCCCGCCATTCTGGCCTGGTCCGCACCGCGCGCGCCTCCCTTTTCCGGGCACCGGCACGGTGCCCGTGCTCCGTCATGCCCCAAAAACCCCTGAAAGGAACGGAAAAATGTCGCCCACCCTGCGTACCGTCGACGCCTTGGAGTTCGCGGTCGCCGACCTGTCGCTCGCCGCGGCCGGACGCATCCAGCTCGACCTCGCCGAGCACGAAATGCCCGGCCTGATGGCGCTGCGCCGCGAGTTCGCGGACGCCCAGCCGCTCAAGGGCGCGCGCATCGCGGGCTCGCTGCACATGACCGTGCAGACCGCGGTGCTGATCGAAACGCTCGTCGCGCTCGGCGCCGAGGTGCGCTGGGTGTCCTGCAACATCTTCTCCACCCAGGACGAGGCGGCCGCGGCGGTCGTCGTCGGGCCGAACGGCACGCCGGAGCGTCCCGAGGGCACCGCGGTATTCGCGTGGAAGGGCGAGACCCTCGACGAATACTGGTGGTGCACCGACCAGCTTTTCCGTTTTCCCGGCGGCGAACTGCCGAACATGATCCTGGACGACGGCGGCGACGCGACCCTGCTCGTCCACAAGGGAGCCGAGTTCGAGAAGGCGGGCGCGGTGCCCGCCGCGCACGAGGACGACCCGGAGGACTACCGGATCCTGCTGCGCACCCTCGCGGCCAGCCTCGCCGAGGACCCGCAGCGGTTCACGCGGATCGCCGGCGCGATGCGCGGGGTCACCGAGGAGACCACGGCGGGCGTGAACCGGCTGTACCAGCTCGCGGCTACCGGCGAACTGCTGTTCCCGGCGATGAACGTCAACGACTCGGTCACGAAGTCGAAGTTCGACAACAGGTACGGAATCCGCCATTCGCTCCCGGACGGCCTCAACCGCGGCACGGACGTGATGATCGGCGGGAAGTACGCCGTCGTGTGCGGGTACGGCGACGTCGGCAAGGGCGCGGCGGAGGCGCTGCGCGGACAGGGCGCGCGCGTCGTGGTGACCGAGATCGACCCGATCTGCGCGCTGCAGGCCGCGATGGACGGGCTCGACGTGGTCGAACTCGACGACGTCGTGGAGCGCGCCGACATTTTCCTCACCACCACCGGCAACTTCGGGATCATCTCCGCAGCGCAGATGGGGCGGATGAAGCACCAGGCGATCGTGGCGAACGTCGGCCACTTCGACAACGAGATCGACATGGCCGGGCTGGCGAAGGTCCCGGGCATCGTCAAGACCGAGGTCAAACCGCAGGTGCACACGTGGCGGTTCCCGGACGGGCACGCGATCATCGTGCTGTCCGAGGGCAGGCTGATGAACCTCGGCAACGCGACCGGGCACCCGTCGTTCGTGATGTCCGCGTCGTTCGCGAACCAGGTGCTCGCGCAGATCGAACTGTTCGCCAAGCCCGGCGAGTACGCGAACGACGTGTACCGGCTGCCGAAGCACCTGGACGAGAAGGTCGCGCGGCTGCACCTGGACGCGCTCGGCGTCCGGCTGACCAAGCTGAGCAAGGAACAGGCGGAGTACATCGGCGTCGACGTGGACGGACCGTACAAACTGGACCATTACCGCTACTGACCGCGCCGCCGGCCTCGCCGGGAAAAAAGGGGTCCTCCGGCTCCGAGGGGGAGGGAGAGCCGAAGGACCCCCGGTAGTGTTAGCACATCGCCAAGCAGCTTGTACACGGCAAGCTACCCGATCGGGTAAAGCCGCCCCGGCCGCGCAGCGTGGCGGCCGGGGCGCCGGCGACGGTCAGGAAGCCTGCCGCAGCAGGGATTTCTCCGCTCCGGTGCAGGCGCACCCCGCGTCGAGGGTGTGACAGTCGATGATCAGGCCGTGCCGGACCCGGTCCAGGTCGAGGCAGGACGGATCGGTGCACTCGCTGAACCCGCGGTCCGGGTGGACCACCAGGGTGCCGTGACAGTGGTCGATGCCGCTCGTGCAGAACGCGCACTCCATGCTCAGCCGCCTTCCGCTCAGGTATTCGGGTCCCCGGCCCCGTTGCTCCGGGGCCGGACTCCTCCTTGGTACCACTGGAAATCTCGCCGTCGCAGGATACCCGGCGGCGTGTCGGCGCCCCGGTCCGGTGAAGTCCGCCGCAGTCGCTCACCCGGCGTGACGATCGGCATTTTCCGGACGGCAGCAGTGAAATTTCACTGTTCCGCGGCGCGGAACACCCGGCGGCGGACTCAGGCGCTCTTCGGCCGCCGGGCCCGCGACGCCGGTTTCTTCGCCGCCGCCTTGCCGTCGCCGGAGGCCTTCTTCGTCTCCTTGGCGGGCCCGCGGGTCTTCTTCGCCGCCGACACGCTCGCCTCCAGCGCCGCCATCAGGTCGACGACCTCGGCCTTCTCCCCCTGCTTCGGCGCGCCGACCGTCTCGCCGCCGCCCGCCTTCGCCTCGATCATCGCCTCGAGCGCTTCGCGGTAGGAGTCCGAGTACTTCTCCGGTTCGAACACCGGCTCCGACAGCGAGTCGATCAGCGACCCCGCCATCGTCACCTCCTGCGGGCGGACCTGCGGCGGATCCTCGTGCAGGAACGGGAAATCCGGGACCCGGACCTCGTCGGCCCACAGCATCGTGGTCATCACGAGCACGTCGTCCACGACGCGCAGCAGCGCCAGGCTCTCCCGCTGGCGCACGGCGACCTTCGCGATCGCCACGTGGCTCGCCTTCTGCAGCGCGTCGCGCAGCACCACGTACGGCTTCACCGCGTTCTTCTGCGGCTCCAGGTAGTAGGTGCGGTCGAACCGGATCGGGTCGATCGACTCCAGCGGCACGAACTCGAGGACGTCGATCGAACGCTGGGTGGGCAGCGGCAGTTCGGCGAGGTCGGCGTCGGTGATCACGACCATCTCGCCGTCGGGCAGCTCGTAGCCCTTGGCGATGTCGGAGTAGGGCACCTCCTCGCCGTCGATCGAGCAGAACCGCTTGTACTGGATCCGCCCGCCGTCGGCGACGTGCACCTGGCGCAGCGACACGTTCTTGTTCTCGGTCGCCGCGTACAGCTGGATCGGGATGCTGACCAGCCCGAAGGACACCGAGCCCTTCCACATCGACCGCATGCCGCGCACCTCCGCCGTCCGCCGGTACGTATTCACGCTCGGTGACCACCGTAGCCGCGATCGTCCGAATCCGACAGTCCGCGCAGGTCCGGGCCCCTACGCACAGGCGCCGCGCGTGCGCAGCCACTCACCGGCGGCGGTCTCCGGGTCTTGCGTCGGGAAGTCGGGCGCGATCGGGACCGCCCCGTATACCCGCCCGGTCCGGTCTACGTCGGCCACGCTGGACGCGCGACCTCAGCACCGCGACCAGCGGCTCAGCCGGACCGGATTGACCTCGTCCGTGCCCGGGTGCTCGCCCGACCAGGACCGCCCGTCGCGGACGGTCCAGAACTGCGGAGCCAGCCCCGGCCCGGCGAACGAGCCCGCGACGCCGTCCCCCAGCAACGGGGCCAGCACGGTCAGCATCGGCCACATGGTGCCGCCGGTGTCGTCGCGGAGATCGACGATCCATCCGCACGTCGCCTGCGCTTCGACCGCCCGCAGCGCCGCTGCCCCGGCCTGGATGTACCGGCGCTCGCCCGCCGGGTCGGCGATGAGGCCGGGAATCGTCAGCATCGCGACGCCGTTCTCGACCCGGCTCGACGGCACCGCGATCGTCGTCGCGAGCGGTGCCTTCGCTTGCGCGGGGCTGAGCAGTTTCGTGTGCTGATTGCCCAGTTCGGAGATCACCGTCTGGATCGCCGGATAGGTCTCGGAGAAGGTCGAAGCCCCTTCCGCGGCACGCAACGCCTCGGCCTCCGCGCGCGGCCAGTCCACCCGGTCCCGGTCCATCGAATGCGTCCGCAGGAGGTTCAGCGCGCCGAGAAGATACGCTCGCGGCGTCGGCGCCGACGACTGGGCCGCGACCAGTCCGGTGCCGAGCAGCACCAGCACGACGGCCGCGGCCAGCGCTCTTCTCAAGCCGGAGCGCCCGGGAAATGCGGGTTTTCGATCACTCCGACCAGGTTCCCGTCCGGCGCGCGCACCAGTGCGGTGCGGATCCCGCCGCCGAAATCGGTCACCGCTGAGTGTTCGGCCGCGCCCTCCTCGATCAGCTTCGCCACGGCGGCTTCCACGTCGGGCACTGCCCAGTACGTCACCGGACCGTCGCCGTTTTCCGCGCGGCCGTTCGGATCGAGGGCCAGCTCGTAGCCGTGGACGCTGTACCCGACGTAAAACGGCTCGTCGAAATACGGCGGCACCCCGAGCACCCGCGTCCACCACTCCTTGGCCGCGGCCAGATCGGCGGCGGGATACACGATCGTGCGCAAGCCATCGAACATGTGTTCATCCTGGCACAGCGAGAACGCCGTCTCCGCACCTCGACCCGCCCCCTGCGAGAACGCAACTTTTCGCGGTCCGCATAATTTTTCGCATCGCGCAACTTTCGCTGCTACTCTCGACCCGGTGACCACCACCGCACCCCTGGGCCTGCGCGAGCGCAAGAAACGAGCCGCGCGGAGGGCGCTCGCCGAAGCGGCGCTCCGGATCGCGCTCGAGCGGGGCGTCGACCAGTTGCGGGTGGAGGACATCGCGAACGAGGTGGGCGTCTCCCCGCGCACCTTCAACAACTACTTTTCCAGCAAGGAGGAAGCTGTCTGCGCGTTCATCGTCGAACGGCAGGAGAACGTGCGCGAAGCGCTCCTGGCGAGGCCCGCCGACGAGCCGCTGTGGGACGCGGTCGTCAACGCCTCGATCACCCGGTTCAACGAGGACGACCGCCCGAAGCGCGAGCAAGTGCGGCGGGTCCGCGCGCTGATGGAGAACGGCGCGCTGTTCGCCGAGATGCTGCGCGCGTTCGCCACCGTCGAGCGGGTGCTGGCCGACGCCATCGCCGAGCGGGCGGGCGAGCACGCAAATCCGTTGCACGCCCGGCTGATGGCGAGCATTGTGCAGAACGCTTCGCGCATCGCCTTCGAAACCTGGCTCAATTCGGACTACTCCGACGAAGAGTTCGTATCGGCCTTCACCGGCCTCCTGAGGGAGGCCGCCGCCGGGATGCCGGCACTCGCCGCGCCCGCCGCGGCCCGCTAGACCCGAACCGACGCCATTCACTTTTTTGGGGGAGTACCCGACCGTGCTGGTCAAACTGTTGCGCAGCTACCTGCGCCCTTACCGGGCGGCGCTGTGGGTCGTCGTCGCGCTGCAACTGGTGCAGACGATCGCCGCGCTGTACCTGCCCACGCTCAACGCCGACATCATCGACGGCGGCCTCGTCAAAGGCGACACCGGCTACATCGTGAAGATCGGCGGCGTGATGCTGCTGATCACACTGGTGCAGATCGCCGGGTCGATCGGGGCCGTCTACTACGGGTCCCGCACCGCCTCGGCCGTCGGCCGCGACATCCGCGCCGGAGTCTTCCACCGCGTGCAGGCGTTCTCCGCCCGCGAGATCGGGAAGTTCGGCACGCCGTCGCTGATCACCCGCACCACCAACGACGTCCAGCAGATCCAGCTGCTCGCCGCGCTCACCTTCACGCTGATGGTGTCCGCGCCGATCATGTGCGTCGGCGGCATCCTGCTCGCGCTGCAGCAGGACGTCCCGCTGTCGTCGCTGCTCGTCGTCATCGTGCCGGTGCTGGGCGTCGCGATCGGGCTCATCGTCATGCGGATGCGCTCGGCGTTCCGGCTCATGCAGGTGCGCCTCGACCGGATCAACCAGGTCATGCGCGAGCAGATCATGGGCATCCGGGTGATCCGCGCGTTCGTGCGGGACAAGCACGAGCGCGAGCGTTTCGGCCGGGCCAACGACGAGCTGTTCACCGTGTCGCTGCGGGTCGGCAGGCTGATCGCGCTGATGTTCCCCACCGTGATGCTGGTGGTGAACGTGTCGAGCGTCGCCGTGCTGTGGTTCGGCGGGCAGCGGGTCGACAGCGGGGCCATGCAGATCGGCGCGCTCACCGCGTTCCTGGCCTATCTGCTGCAGATCCTGATGGCGGTCATGATGGCCACCTTCATGTTCATGATGGTGCCGCGCGCGGAGGTCAGCGCCGAGCGGATCACCGAGGTGCTGGACACCGAGTCGAGCGTGCGCCCGCCGGACGAGCCGGTCGCGGCCGCGGCCGAGCGCGGTCACCTCGACCTGACCGGCGTCGGATTCCGGTACCCCGGCGCGGAAAAGCCGGTGCTGCACGACGTTTCCCTGTTCGCCCGGCCGGGCGAGACCACCGCGATCATCGGCAGCACGGGCAGCGGCAAGACGACGCTGCTCAACCTCATCCCGCGGCTGATGGACGCCACCGAGGGCTCGGTCCGGGTGGACGGCGTCGACGTGCGCCGGCTCGACCCGACAGTGCTGTCGTCGGTGGTCAGCATGGTGCCGCAGAAGCCGTACCTGTTCGCCGGAACGGTCGCCAGCAACCTCCGCTACGGCAATCCGGACGCGACGGACGAGGAGCTCTGGCACGCGCTGGAAGTCGCGCAGGGCAAGGACTTCGTCGAACGGATGGAACAGGGTCTCGACTCCCCCATCGCCCAGGGCGGCACCAACGTCTCGGGCGGACAGCGGCAGCGGCTCGCGATCGCGCGGATGCTGGTGCACCGGCCGGAGATCTACCTGTTCGACGATTCGTTCAGCGCGCTCGACTACGCCACCGACGCCGCGCTGCGCCGTGCGCTCACCGAAGAAACCCAGGACGCGACGGTCGTCATCGTCGCGCAGCGGGTCAGCACGATCCGCGGCGCGGACCGGATCATCGTGCTCGACGACGGCCGCGTCGTCGGCACCGGAACCCACCACGAGCTGATGGACACCAACGAAACCTATCGGGAAATCGTGCTTTCGCAGCTGACCGAGCAGGAGGCGGCGTGAGCGAGGAAACGAAAACCGCGACCGCGCACGACGACGACGAACCAGCCGCCGTCGCGCGCGACAAGACCCGGCCGCAACCCACAGCGGGACCCGGCCGGATGATGTCCGCGGGCATGCCCGCGGAGAAAGCCCTCGACTTCAAAGGCTCGCTAGCGCGATTGCTGCGGCTGCTTCGCCCGCAACGGGCGGCTCTGACCGGAGTGCTGGTGCTCGGCGCGATCGGCGTCGCGCTGACCGTGCTCGGCCCGAAGGTGCTGGCCCGGGCGACGGACCTGATCTTCGCCGGCGTGACCAGCAGGCATCTGCCCGCGGGCGCGACCAAGGAACAGGTGATCGAGGGCCTGCGGGCGCGCGGGGAGAACACCCTGGCCGACATGTTCACCAGCGTCGACCTGATGCCCGGCCACGGCGTCGACTTCACCGCGGTCGGCCAGGTGCTGATGATCGTACTGGCGCTGTACGTCTTCGCGTCGTTCCTGGGCGTCATCCAGGCGCGGCTCACGACGAACCTGGTGCAGGGCGCGGTGTTCCGGCTGCGCCAGGACATCGAGGAGAAGTTCGCGCGGCTGCCGCTGCGCTACTTCGACCGCCAGCCGCGCGGCGAGGTGCTGAGCCGGGTCACCAACGACATCGACAACCTGGCGCAGTCGCTGCAGCAGACGCTGTCGCAGATCGTCACGTCGCTGTTCACTGTGCTGGGCGTGCTGGTGATGATGTTCGTCATCTCGCCGCTGCTGGGCGCGATCGTGCTGCTGACGGTGCCGGTGTCGGTGTTCGTCGCGGCCAAGATCGGCAAACGCGCGCAGCCGCAGTTCATCCGGCAGTGGTCGACGACCGGGAAGCTCAACGCGCACATCGAGGAGATGTACTCGGGCCACTCGCTGGTGCACGTCTTCGGCCGGGGCAAGGAGGCCGAGGAGGTCTTCCGGCAGCAGAACGAGGCGCTGTACGAGGCGAGCTTCAAGGCGTCGTTCATCTCCGGCACGATCCAGCCGGGCATGATGTTCATCGGCAACCTGAGCTACGTGCTGGTCGCCGTCGTCGGCGCCCTGCGGGTCGCTTCGGGCACGCTGACGCTGGGCGACGTGCAGGCGTTCATCCAGTACTCGCGCCAGTTCAGCCAGCCGGTCACGCAGATCGCGAGCATGGCGAACCTGCTGCAGTCCGGCGTCGCCTCGGCCGAGCGGGTGTTCGCGCTGCTGGACGCCAAGGAGCAGGAACCGGAGCCGGAGCACCCGCAGCGCCCGGAGGTCGTGCGCGGGCAGGTCGAATTCGAGCACGTGTCGTTCCGCTACCTGAAGGACACGCCGCTGATCGAAGACCTGTCGCTGTCGGTCGACCCCGGCCACACGGTCGCGATCGTCGGCCCGACCGGCGCGGGCAAGACCACGCTGGTCAACCTCCTGATGCGCTTCTACGAAATCGACGGCGGCCGGATCACTTTGGACGGCGTCGACATCAAGGCGATGGACCGCGAGGAACTGCGCTCGAAGACGGGCATGGTCCTGCAAGACGCCTGGCTGTTCGGCGGCACGATCGCGGAAAACATCGCGTACGGCGCGGACAACGTGACCCGCGAAGAGGTCATCGAAGCCGCGAAGGCAACCTACGTGGACCGCTTCGTCCGCACCCTCCCCGACGGCTACGACACCGTCCTGGACGACGAGGGCGGCACCGTCAGCGCAGGCGAAAAGCAGCTGATCACCGTCGCCCGAGCCTTCCTGGCAAAGCCGGCGATCCTCATCCTGGACGAGGCGACCAGCTCGGTGGACACCCGCACCGAGGTCCTGATCCAGCACGCCATGAACTCCCTGCGCACCGGCCGCACCAGCTTCGTGATCGCCCACCGCCTGTCCACCATCAGGGACGCAGACGTAATCCTGGTAATGGAAAACGGCAACATCGTAGAACAAGGCAACCACGAAACCCTCATCAACGCAGGCGGCGCCTACTCCCGCCTGTACGCAGCCCAATTCGCAGAAGCCATGGCAGAAACCGAATAAAAAAGCAAACCAACGTACGTGAGGGGAACCCTGAGGGAATCCAATTCCCTCAGGGTTCCCCTCACGGCCCTAAACCGCAGCCAGTGCACCCAACGAGCGAGGCAGGCAATGTCGCCGCCAGGCGACGAGCCGCCCAGCACCCACCCCTCAAATCCGAGGAATATTCCGCAAATTAGACTTAGCCAACTCCAGCATCTTCCCCACTCCCCCACTCAACACAGTCTTACTAGCCGCCAACGCAAACCCCTTAACCTGCGCAGCAGTAATATTAGGCGGAATAGACAACGCATTAGGATCCGTAACCACATCCAGCACCGCAGGCCCGTCATGCGCCAGAATATCCCGGATCCCGTCCCGAACCTCCCCAGGCTTCTCCACCCGCCGCGCATACAACCCAGCCGCCCGGGCAATCCCCGCGAAATCCACCTGATCATGGTCGGTGCCGAACTCCGGCAACCCGTCCACGAGCATCTCCAGCTTCACCATCCCGAGCGAAGAGTTGTTGAACACCACAGCCTTAACGGGCAAGCCATGCGTCTTGAGCGTCAACAACTCCCCCATCAACATCGCCAGCCCGCCATCCCCGCACATAGCGACAACCTGCCGCCCAGGATCAGCAGCCTGCGCCCCAATGGCATGCGGCAACGCATTAGCCATGCTCCCGTGTACAAACGACCCGAGAATCCGCCGCCGCCCATTAGGCGTGATATACCGAGCCGCCCACACATTGCACATCCCAGTGTCCACAGTGAACACCGCATCCTCAGCAGCTTCCTCATCCAGCACGTCGGCGACATACTCCGGATGCAACGGAATGTGCTTCGACACCTCATTGGTGTAAGCATCGACCACCCGCTGCAGCCCCCGCTCATGCTTGCGCAGCATGGCATGCAAGAACGACCGATCACTGCGCTCGCGCAACCGGGGCAGCACCGCCCGGATAGTCGCCCCGACGTCCCCCTGCACCCCGAACTCCAACACTGACCGACGCCCCATCCGCGCCGGATCGATGTCCACCTGCACGGTATTCCGCTGCGGCAGGAAGTTGTCGTACGGAAAGTCCGTACCCAGCAACAACACGAGATCAGCCTCGTGCATCGCCTCGTAACAGGCCCCGTACCCGAGCAACCCGCTCATCCCCACATCGAACGGATTCGAGTACTGCACGAACTCCTTGCCCCGCAACGAATGCCCCACCGGCGCCCCGACCGCCTCCGCGAGCGCGAGCACCTCGTCGTGCGCATTACGACAACCAGCACCCGCCATGATCATCACCTTCTCGGCCCGATCGATCCGATCGGCGAGACGGGCGATGTCAGCCTCGGCAGGCACCACAGCAGGCGGGCTCCCCAGCGAAGCCGATTCCCCGGTGGCGTGCGCTGCAGGCTCATGCGACACGTCGCCAGGCAGCACCAGCACCGCAGCCCCGCGACGCCCGACCGCGTTCTGCACCGCGATCCGCGCCAGCCGCGGCATCTGCTCCGGCGAGCTCACCATCTCGCAGTAGTGCGAGCACTCCGCGAACAGCTGCTGCGGATGCGTCTCCTGGAAGAACCCGGTCCCGATCTGCGTGGACGGAATGTGCGACGCGAGCGCGAGCACCGGCGCGCCCGAGCGGTGCGCGTCGTAAACCCCTTGCAGCAGATGCAGGTTGCCCGGCCCGCAGCTGCCCGCGCACACCGCGAGCCGCCCGGTGAGCTGTGCCTCGGCCGCGGCGGCGAACGCGCCGGCCTCCTCGTTGCGCACGTGCACCCAGTCGATCCCGCCGCGCGCCGAGCCCCCGGTGCGGCGCACCGCGTCCACCACCGGGTTGAGGCTGTCGCCCACCACCCCGTAGATCCGGCGCACCCCGGATTGCACCAGAACGTCGATCAACTGGTCGGCCACCGTCGCCATGCTTCTGCGTCCCTTCGTGAGAGTCCCTTCGCAGTCTGGCACCGATCAGGGGAACCGCCACCGCATTGACAGGTATTGTTGTCAATGGCACGGTGATCGGGACGACCACGAGGAGGGACGCCGCAGATGCCACGCGAGTTCGAGGTGCGCAAAGAGGTTCAGCTGCCCGCGGCGCCCGAGGCCGTGTGGGAGGCCGTCGCGACCGGTCCGGGCATCGACTCGTGGTTCATGGGCCGCCACGAGGTCGACGCCGCGGCGAAGCGGATCCGGTTCAGCCTCGGCGAAATGCGCGCCGAGGCGGAGATCACCGCCTGGGATCCCCCGCGCAGGTTCGCCTACCGGGGCGAAGCCGCCGAGGACGGCACGTTCGACGCGATGGAGTTCCTCGTGGAAGCGGCCGAAGGCGACACTTCCGTACTCCGATTCGTGCACCGCGGGTTCGTCCAGGACGGCTGGGACGACGAGTACCACGAGTCCTTCGCCGTCGGCTGGGAGATGTACCTGCACACGCTCGCCGAACTGCTGGCCCACTTCCCCGGCCGGTTCGCGACGTACGTGACCGCGGACGGCCCGGCCTCGTCGGCGAGCCGCGACGCCTGGCCGAAGCTGCTGGCGGCGCTCGGTTTGCCCGCCGAACCTTCAGCGGGGCAACCGGTCCAGTTCAGCGTCGGCGACGAGGTGGTCGAGGGCGTCCTCGACTACTCGACCCCGAATTACGCCGGAGTCCGCACCGAGGACGCCCTCTACCGGTTCCACGAACGGTCGCTGCTCGGCATGCCGGTCGCGGTCGGACATCACCTGTTCCGGCCGACCGTCGACGAGACCGCCGAAAGCGCGGTCTGGAGCCGCTGGCTCGCCGACGCGCTCAGCTGACGTCAGCGGCGGCGCAGCAGCAACGCCGCGCCGCCGGCCGCCACGAGGACGCCGGCGATCACGTTGCCGATCACCGCGCCGGTCGACGGCAGTGTCTCGTCGCCGTAGCGAAGCAGAAACGGAGACACCGCGGCCCACGCCCCGAGCACGGGCAGCACCCAGGTCAGCGCCTGCGCGCCGGAATCCCGCGCCCGCATGGCAGCGAAAACGACGATCGCCAGCCCGGCGACCGTGTTGCTCACCGCGAGTTCGGCCGCC
This sequence comes from Amycolatopsis sp. La24, assembly GCF_029087445.1. NCBI lineage: Bacteria > Bacillati > Actinomycetota > Actinomycetes > Pseudonocardiales > Pseudonocardiaceae > Amycolatopsis > Amycolatopsis sp. La24. The sequence goes on along the minus strand of NZ_JARACH010000038.1, from coordinate 14,049 downwards.
CCGCCGAAGCGCAGCAGCCACGGCGCGGCGATCAGGTACAGCCCGGCCAGCACAGCGAGGCCCGCTGCGCCCCCGGAGACCGCGGTCTTGCCGGACATCGTGCTGGTGGACATCTGGGATCACCTCAGCAGATCTCGGTTCCACCCCACGGGTACCCAGATTCCGGCCGGGGATTCACGCCCCCGCGGCGGCGCACGCCTCGCGCAGGCCGCTGCGCACCGGGGCCTCGATCCCGGAGACGGCGAAAGCGCGCAGCACGAGCGGTCCGGTCGCCACGATCGAAAGCGCGGGCCGGGCGCGGCTCGTCTCTTCGAGCGCGCGCAGCCCGGCACAGCTCAGATAGCCGACCCGCGACAGGTCCACCACCAGTTTGCCGCCTGCCCCGGAGGCGGCCGAGAGCGCGGAGCGGAACTGCCCCACCGACGCGATGTCGATCTCCCCCGCCGCCGTGACCAGAACGATGTCCCCGTCCCTCCGGCTGGTGAAGACGGTCAGACCGGCAGCCCCGCGAGCACCCATTGGCGGAACGGTACGCGTCCGCGCGGCCCGGGCAAACCGTGCGGCCCCAGGTGGGTGGGGCAATTCACCGGAACGTCACTGGTGCGCCAGCAGCTTGTCCCGCAGCTCCGGCTGACCGGCCAAACCTTCCCGGACCGAGTGGTCGACGAACGGCCGCATCTGCTCGCGCGGAGCGAGCGACCAGTCGAGCGGGCCGAGCGGCGGCTGCGGGTCGTATTCGATGCCGAATTGGACGAGCCGCGCAGTGTCCGCTCCGCGCATCCGCTCCACCAGGTGCAACGCCAGGTCGATGCCCGCCGACACGCCAGCGGCGGTGATCACCGAGCCGGTGTCCGCCCAGCGCTGCCGGACCGGCGTGGCGCCGAACGCGCGCAGGGTCTCCAGGAACGTCCAGTGCGTGGTCGCCTCACGGCCGTCGAGCAGCCCAGCTTGGCCCAGCAGCAGCGAACCGGTGCACACAGAGGTCATCAGCTCGGCGGAGGTCGCGGCGCGGCGGAGATAGCCGATGAGCTTCTCGTCGCCGAGCGCGCGCAGCGTCGGCGCACCGCCGCCGGGGACCAGCACCCACGACGGGTCCGGAACCTGGTCGAAGGTGTGGCTCGGCGCGATCCGCAACGGCGTGTCGGTGCCGGTGGGTTCCAGGGTTTCGCCCACGACCGCCACGCGGGCCGACGGGTCGGCCGCCGCGTAGCCGGCGATCACCTGCAGCGGTCCCACCAGGTCGAGCGGCGTCAGGCCGGGGTAGACGACGAACGCGAAGGTTTTCTGGCTCATGCCGCCACCCTCCCGAGCCCGCGGGCCTCACGGGACACGCGTGTCCGGAATCCTGCGAACCTGGTTGATCCGGCCGGGCGAGCTGCTACGGTGCGGCCATGCCGAGTACCGCCCGGCAGGTCGTGATCCTCGGGTACCCCGACGCCGAACTGCTCGACATCGCCTGCGTGTCCGACGTTTTCGACGCCGCCACCCGGCTCGGCGCGGCCCGGCCCTACGAGGTCCGGCTCGCCACCGTCGACGGGCTCCCCTTCACCTGCCAGTCCGGGCTCACGCTCGCCCCGCACGTCCGGATCGACCAGGTCCGCGGCCCGCTCGACACGTTCGTCGTCGCGGGCGGGCTGGGCCATCTCGCCGCCGCCAAGGACGAGCGGCTGCTCGCCCACGTGCGACGGCTTTCGCAGCAGAGCAAGCGCACGGCGTCGGTCTGCACCGGGGCGACCGTGCTCGCCGCCGCCGGGCTGCTGAGCGGCCGGCGCGCCACCACGCACTGGTCGCACGCGTCGCGGCTCGCCGAGCAATACCCGTCGGTGACCGTGGACCCGGTGCCGCTTTTCGTGCGGCACGGCGACGTCTACACCTCTGCGGGCGTCACCAGCGGGCTCGACCTCACCCTCGCGTTCGTCGAGGAGGACCACGGCCCGACCCTCGCCCGCGAGACCGCCCGATCGCTGGTCACCTACCTGCAGCGGCCCGGAAACCAGGCGCAGGTGAGCATGTTCCTCGCCGGTCCGCCGCCCGAGCACCGGCAGGTCCGCGACCTCACCGCATACGTCGCCGAACACCTCGCCGACGACCTCGGCGCGCACGCGCTCGCGAACCAGGCCGGCATCAGCACCCGCCAGCTGACCCGGCTGTTCGACGCCCATCTCGGCACCACGCCGGGGAAATACGTGCGCACCGTGCGCGCGGAACACGCCGCCCGCCTGCTGTCCGGCACCGACCTCCCGCTCGCCGCGATCGCGCGTCGCTGCGGCTTCGGGTCCACGGAGACGCTCCGGCAAGCGTTCCTGGACCATTTCGACACCCCGCCCTCGGCCTACCGGCGCGTGCACCTGCGTTCTGCGCACGCCTGAACGAAACGCCCGCTTCCTCCCCCACCCGGTACGGGTGAACCGCGAGCCGGGAGGGCAGGATGTCCGCCGTGGCACCGCACGACTACCCCGACCAGGACCCCGACGACACCGGCCCGCTGCCGCGAGTGCCGGGCGAACCCGCGTCCCCGTCCTCCGCCGTGCCACCCGCCGCTCCGCCGCGCGCCCGGCCGGAGGGACCGCGCCGCGTGCGCCGCGCCGACCCCGGGCGACCGGCCGAGCGCCCCGGACGGGCGGCTGAGCCCGGACGACCCGGCAATCCTGAACGCACCGGCGATCCCGGATGGCCGATGGAGCGGTCCGGCAGCCCCGAGCGATCGGCGGACTCTGGCCGACCCGTCGAGCGCAACCCCGAACGATCGGCAGAGTCTGGCCGAGCCGTTGAGCGGTCGGCAGAACCCGGCCGACCGGGTGAGTCCGGGCGGCCGGTCGAGCGCAATCCCGCGCGATCGGCAGAGTCTGGCCAAGCCGTTGAGCGATCAGGCAATCCCGGGCGCACCGGCGAACCGGGACGGCGAGCCGAACGGCCCGGCGAACCCCGCCGCCCGCGCCCCGCCGCGCCACGGCCAGCCCAACCCGGTGCCGCGCGCTCCGCGCAACCGGGCGCCCCGCGCACCGCCGATTCCCGCAGCGGCACCCAGTCCGGCGAACTGCGCCTGCCCCGCCGTTCCGGCGACACCCCACCGCCCGGCACCCGCCGCCGTCCCCCGGCCCGGCCACCGCAGTCCGAAAAGGACAGTCCCGATCCGGCTCCGGCCAAGGAAACCCCGCCGCCCGCCAGGCACGGCCACGGTCATGGACACGGCCACGGCCCGGCCGCCCCGGCGTCGCAGCGGGTCCGCAAACTCCTGATCTGGCTCCTCGCCCCGCTGGCGCTGGCGACCGTCGTCGGCATGATCGTCCTGTACCCGTGGGGCAGTTCGCTGCCGAAAAGCGCGGTGCCGCAAGGCACGCCGGTCCAGGCGGCGATCACGACCGCGACGTCCGGCCCGTGCCTGCAGCCCGGCCAGGTCCAGGTCGGCTCGCAGCCGGACCCGGACACGAAACCGTGCCTCACCGTCGACCTGCAGATGTCCGACGGCCCGGCAGCGGGGAAACCGGTGCGGCTGACCGTCCCGATCGAGCCGAGCACTCCGCGGTTCTCCGCGGGCGACAAGGTCGTGCTCGCCTACAACGGCGGCAATCCGCTCGATCCGCAGTCGTTCACGCTCGTCGATTTCCAGCGCGGCACGCCGCTGGTCCTGCTCGCCGCGCTGTTCGCGGTCGCCGTGCTCGTGCTCGGCCGCTGGCAGGGGCTGGCCGCGCTGGTCGCGCTGGTGCTGAGCTTCGTCGTGATCGTGCTGTTCGTGCTGCCCTCGATCCTCGCCGGGGAGAACCCGCTGGTGGTGGCGATCGCCGGGGCGGGCGCGATCATGTTCCTCGCGCTGTACCTGACGCACGGCCTGTCCGCGAGAACCTCGGTCGCCGTGCTGGGCACCTTGGTCAGCCTCGCGCTGATCGGGATCCTGTCGGCGATCTTCTCCGCCGCCGCGTCGCTCACCGGCCTCGACGACAGCACCACGACGCTGATCGCCTCCCTCGGCCACGGCATCGACGCCAGGGGCCTGCTGCTGGCCGGGATCGTGATCGGCGCGCTGGGCGTGCTCGACGACGTGACGATCACCCAGACCAGCGCGGTCTGGGAACTGCGCCGCGCGAACCCTTCGCTCAGCTGGCGCGAGCTGTACAGCTCGGGGCTGCGGATCGGCCGCGACCACGTCGGCTCCGCGGTGAACACGCTGGTGATGGCCTACGCCGGGGCCGCGCTGCCGGTGATGCTGTACTCCGCGATCTCCGGCGTCGGACTCGGCGCGCTGCTCGGCAGCGAGGACATCGCCGCGGAGATCATCCGGACGCTGGCCGGTTCAGTCGGCATCGTCGCGGCGGTGCCGGTGACGACGGTCCTGGCCGCTTTGATCGCCGCCCGCGAGCCCGTGGAGCACCTCATCAGCACCACCAAACCCGCTGAATCACACTAGCCACACAGGGACTGACCCGGCCGGGCGCGGGCGTCGCGGATGAGGTACGAAGACCGCGACCCCGCACCCGAGGAGGGGCTGTGTTCTCAGCCGTCCTAGCCGGACCCCGAGTCACCGTGCACCTGATCCGCCGCCTGTTGGCGTCGGTGCTGGAAGCGGCCGAAACAGTCCCGCGGATCGCCACCGCACTCGACGAGGTCCTCGCGACCCTGCGCCACCTCGAACGGCTGCTGTCCTACGTCGCCGAAGAACTCCCCGAGCTGACCGACCAGCTGGACCGCATCCGCGCCCGCGTGGACGGCCTGCGGGATCGCGCCGACGTTTGGGATGAGCGGCGGGACAGGCCGCAGGCCCCTCCCGCCGCTCAGCCCAAACGTCGGCATAAAGGCGATCCCGCACGCGACGGCGAAGCCGGCGCCATCAAACACAGCTGGTGAGATCCACTCCCAACTCAACCCCAGCCAACTCAACCCAGCGTGGCCACGAACCGGCTAACTGCCTCCATGGGAAACCGCTGCAAGTACTTCCCCGAAGGAGCCGCCGAAGCCAGCCGGTACAACGGTCGTTCCGCCACCGCGTCCCCGCGAGCCTCCGCCCGCAGTTCCGCCACCAGCAGCTCCGAAAACACCAGCCCGTTCGCCTCGGTGTTGTTCAGCACCGCGTCCGCGAGCCGACGCAGCTGCAGCGCCCCCAGTTCCCGTCCGCCGGTTCCCGAAAACACCGCCAGGTCGAGTTTCACCGCGCGCCGCCGGTGGCCCGCGTTCACCAGCAGCGCCACAGTCCGGGTGCCGCGCACGTCGCTGATCACCACGTCCAGCCTGGGCGCGGAAAGCAGGTCCACCCGCCGGATGCCCCATGTGCGCACCACCAGCGTCGTGCCTTCCAGCCAGATCCGGCGGCGGTACGCGTAGAGCACCACGTAAATCAGCGGCAGCGCGACGACCGCCGCCACGATCAGCCCGGCCAGTTGCCCGCCGATCAGCCCGGCGATCCCGCCGAACGCCGCGGCCAGGATCAGCACGCCGAAGACGCCGGACCACGCGCGGCGGCGGCGCAGTTTCGGTTCGTCGGCGAACAGCGGCAGGCGTTCCGCCGGCTTCTCGGTCACTGCGCGGCTCCCGGCACGAAGGGGTTGGCGGCGCGCTCGCGGCCGATGGTCGTGGCCGGTCCGTGGCCGGGCAGCACGACGGTGTCGTCGGCGAGCGTGAGCAGTGTGCGCAACGAATTCTCCAGGTCGGCGCCGGATCCGCCGGTGCGCCCGACCGATCCGGCGAAAAGCGTGTCCCCCGTGAACACCAGCCTGCCACCCTCGCCGGTCTCGACGGTGAAGGCCACTGAACCCGGCGTGTGCCCGGGAAGCGGGAGGACGCCGAGAGTCAGCCCGGCCGTCTCGATCTCTCCCGGCGCGAGCGGTTCGAAGGGCCCGTCGTACCAGTCGGAGTCGCCCGGATGGAGCCGGACCGGTGCGGCATAAGCGCGCGAAAGCTCGGCGGCCGCGCCGACGTGGTCCGGATGGCCGTGCGTGGCGAGCAGCGCGACCGGCGTCAGGCCGTGCTCCGCCAGCGCTTCGGCCAGCGGCCCGGCGGCCCCCTCGCCCGGGTCGACGACGAGGCACGGACCCCCGGCGGCGGGGGCCAGCAGATAGCAATTCGAACGCAGCGGACCCGCGGCGAACCCGGCGACGAGCACCGAACCCTCCTCCCCGGAAGCGGCCTTGATCACGACCCGGTGAAGACTAGCCGCCCCTGTACGGAGTCCTAACAGGCTGTGCCCATACACTGCCGCTACCTCAGACGTGTGACTTCGAGCGGAAACTGGAGGGCGGGTGGCGACCAACCAGCAGCGCCGAGAAGCCGCAAAGCGCAAACTCGAGCGGCAGCTCGTGCGCCGGGCGGAACAGGCGAAGCGACGCAAGATCGTGGGCGCTGGAGTGGTCGGCGGTGTGGTCCTCATCGTCGCCGGTCTCGTGGTGTGGATCGTGAACAGCGGGGGCAGCGGCGACCAGCAGGCCGCCGCGCCGCCGTCGAGTTCCGCGCCGCCGGTCCCGAGCGTCACGAACATCCCCACCGAGCGCACCGCGCTCCCCAAGCGCCCCAAGGCGCTGCCGAACCCGACGACGTGCTCGTACCCGGCCGACCCGAGCGGCAAGCCGCCGTCGGGCAAGAAGGCGACCGCGCCGGACGGCAAGAACGTGTCCTCGTCCGGGACCGTGAACATCACGATGAAGACCACCCAGGGCGACATCCCGATGACGCTCGACCGCGCGCTCGCGCCGTGCACCGTGCAGGCGTTCGAGGCCCTCGCGAAGCAGGGCTTCTACACCGACACGATCTGCCACCGGCTCGGCGTCACCGACCTGCAGATGCTGCAGTGCGGCGACCCGGACGCGAAGGGCGACGTGACGACCGACGGCCGCGGCGGCCCGGGGTTCACCGTGCCGGACGAGTTCATCGACACCGCGAAGTACGGCCGCGGCATCCTCGCGATGGCCAACACCGGCCAGCCGAACAGCGGCGGCAGCCAGTTCTTCATGGTCTACGGCAACGCGCCGCTGCAGCCGCAGTACACGATCTTCGGCAGCATCTCCGACGAGGGCCTGAAGGTGCTCGACAAGATCGCGAAGAACGGCATCGGCGCGATCGGCCAGGACGGGTCGACCGGCGAGCCCAAGCAGCAGGTCAAGTTCACCGCGGTCACGGTTTCCTGACGTGACCGGCCGGGTCGAGATCGGCGGCGCCGCTCCTGGCACCGCCGATCTCGCGGCCGCGGCGACCAGCTACGGCCATTTCACCGCGATGCAAGTCCGCGACGGGCGCGTGCGCGGCCTCCGCTTCCACCTCGACCGGCTCGCGGCGAACACCCGCGAGGTGTTCGGCAGCGAACTGGACACCGATCTGGTCCGCCGCTACGTCCGGCGGCTCGTCGCCGGTCAGGGCGATTTGTCGGTGCGGGTGATCATTTTCTCGCGCTCGTCTCTGTACGACCCCGCGATGACGCCCGAAATCCTCGTGCGCACCGCGCCGCCGCGCTCGCACGTCGCCACGCCGATGCGGCTGCGATCCGTTTCCTACCAACGGGATCTGCCGCACGTGAAGCATCTCGGCGGCTTCGGCCTGACGCACCATTCGCGCGCGGCCGTCCTCGCCGGTTACGACGACGCGGTGTTCCTCGCCGACGACGGCCGGATCAGCGAGGCGACGATCTGGAACGTCGGCTTCCTGCGCGACGGGACGATCGTGTGGCCGGAAGCCCAGGTGCTGCCGGGAATCACGTACCTGGTGCTGGCGGACCAGCTGCGCGCGGCCGGGGTGCCGCAGGAGACGCGGCCGGTGTACCCGGCGGAACTCCCGGAGTTCGACGCGATGTTCCTGACCAACTCGGCGACGATCGGCCGCCTGGTCGCCTCGGTCGACGACGTGCCGCTGCGCACCTCGCCCACCGCGACCGAACTCCTGACCACGGCCTACGAAGCCGCGCCCTGGGACGAAATCTGACCCAGCCTCACGGCCTCCGGTGCTCCACCCAGACATTCGGCTCGACATACACCGCCGAATCCTGCGCCACCGACACCAGCACCGGACTCAGCGCACCTTCCACAACCACCGGACCATCCGTGTCGAACGGCAGTCCGGTCCACTCCCGCCACTGCGCGAGCGTGCCGGGGATGGTCATCGACACCGGGCAGACCTTCACGATCCGCCCGCCCGCGCGCACGTGCACCCGCAGCCACGCGTCGTAGGGCAGGCCGTCGTCGCGCACCCGGTACGCGTACTCGCTCATCGGAGTCTCGGGTTCGTCCGCCTTCTGCGACGGCCGCACCGGGGCGTAGAGCACGTCGTGTCCGAGGCGGAAAGCGTTGTCCCGCAACGCGTTCACCATCACCGAGGCAAGTCCCGTACCCTGCCGTTCCTTGCGGACGACGATCTCCAGCGCGGTCGCCGCGGTGCGTTCGCGGCCGGCGAGCCGGTCTGCGTGCTGCCAGCGGATCACCTCGTCCCACCCCCCGTCGGGCAGCGTCTCGCGGCCGGGGCCGCCGAACGCGAACGGCGTCGAGTAGGCCTTGGCGACCGGTTCGTCGCCGTCGGTCGCGAGCAGCACGTAGTCGGCGACCGTGTCGAGTTCGCCGTAATACAGGTGCCCGGTCGGGTTGTGCTGCATGAAGACCGGCCACGACCGGTCGAAGTCGGCGTGGTCGGTCGCCCGGAAGATCTCCGGGTTCTGGCTGCGGTGATGGATGGTCAGCGCCACAAGCTTCAGTCTCGCTGAGCCGTCAACGGGTTATTCGTGCCGGTCAGCGGTAGGTGAACTTCGGCGCGCGCCGGTTCAGGAACGCGTCCACGCCCTCCGCGTAGTCCTCCCCGTGCAGAGCAGCGAGCCGGATCTCCTCGACCTCGTCGTCGGTCCGCTCCTGCCCCGCGACGATCTTCTCGATGATCCGGTTCATCCCGCGGACCGAGGCCTGCGACCGCCCGCACAGGGTCTCGGTGAACCGGGCCGTCGCGGAGTCCAGGTCCGCGGCCGGGAAAACGTCGTTGACCAGCCCGATCTCGCGCGCCCGGGTCGCGTCGACCAGTTCGCCGGACAGCAGGAAGTACTTGGCGTTCGCCGGGCCGACCAGCGACACCAGCTGCCGCGTCGAGGCGAAGTGGTAGACGATGCCGAGTTTGGCCGGGGTGATGCCGAAGCGCGCGTCGGCCGCGGCGAACCGGAAATCGCAGGCGACCGAGATCTGGCAGCCGCCGCCGATGCAGTTGCCCTGGACCATCGCGACGGTCGGCTTCCGCATCGCGGTCAGCGCCGCCACCGCGCTGTCGACCGCCTCGTCGTACTTCGCGGCGGCCTCGGCGGTCGAGCGCAGCTCGCGGAACTCGCCGATGTCGGCACCGGCGGAGAAATGCCGTCCGGCCCCGGTCAGCACGAGCACCTTCAGCTCGGGATCGGCCTCGACCTCGGCCGCCACGCCCGGGATCGCCGCCCACATGCCGCGGGTGATCGCGTTCATCTTCTCCGGGCGGGAGAACGTCAGCCGGGCCACGGCGCCGTCGCGGGTGAACTCGAGTCCGTCCGTCATGCCCAGCACCCTAATGCGCCCGCACCGCCGTCCCGCTGTGGGACAGGTCACCGGACTAACCGGACAGCCGCGCGGTCAGCTCGCCCCGGCTGCGCACGCCGACCTTGCCGAACACCGACTTCAGGTGGTCCTGCACGGTGTTCGCCGAGATCCCCAGCCGGACTGCGATGTCCGAAGTAGACAGTCCGGACAGGACTTCCCGGCACACGTCGCGTTCGCGCGCGGTCAGCCGGTACGCCGCGAGCAGCACGTCCAGCAGCTCCCCGCCGGAAGCGCGGCGGATCGTCACGACGAGGTCGCACGCGTCGTCATCGGAGACCAACCTGCTGGCCTGCAACACAATCCAGCCACCGTGCGCGTCGCGGACCCGGGCCCGGAACGTCCCGCTCGCCGCCGCCTGCGCCCCGGTCGCGACCGCGCGCAGCAGCACCGCGAACCGGCCGTCGGCGATCGAGTCCAATTCGGACTCCCACGCGCCGACCCCCTCGGTCGCGCCGCGACGGCGACCGTCCGGACCGACCACGACGATCGCCGGTTCCGCCGCCGGAGCCACCCCTCGCGCCAGCGCGGCCACCCGGGTGGCCGCGGCCAGCGTCGGCCCGATCGACAGCAGGAATTCCACCTCGCGGTCGCTGAACTCGCCACGGCGCACCAGACCCGCCGCGGCCCAGCAGACGCCGTCCGCGCGAAACCCGACGCGCAGTTCGCTCTCCAGCCCGAGCGGCCGCCACACCTGCGTCCACCGGCCGCTGCGCTCGCGTTCGCGGCGCGGCAGGTCGGACAGCCGCGCCACCGGCACGGAACGGCGGGCGAGCTGCGCGAAGGCGTGCGGTTCCGCGCCGTCGTACTCGTACGTCGCCAGCAGCGGTTCGTACTGCCCCGGGATCCGCGCCCGGCCGCTGGTCATCGAGCTGATCACGGCGGTGTCCGGGTCCAGCGACGCCCAGCAGGTCAGTTCGGCGGGCACGATCCGCTCGACCAGTTCGATGGCCGCGCCGTGCAGCTCGGCGACTCCGCGACCGGCCGCGGCGAGAGCCGCCAGCTCCCGCCGCACGCTCCGCGCCCGGCCTTCCCACACCCGACGAAGTATGCGCGCGCTCCTCCCGCGCGGGTATCCCTGAATTCCGGGATGGTCCCGCTCCCCCGGCGTTTCTACCGTCGGCGGCATGACTATCCGCGCAGCGGGCGAAGGCCCGGAACTGGACACGCAAGACTCGACCGCGACGGTGAAAGCGTCCGCCGCGGACACCGGCGGCTACGAACTGTTCGAGATCGACGCCCGGAGCGGCCCCGCCGTCCCGCCGCACGCCGACCCGTGGACGAAGGGCTTCTACGTCCTGTCCGGCCGGATCACCGTCTGCCTCCACGGGGAACTCCACGACCTGGGCCCGGGTTCGTTCGTGCACATCCCGGCAGGCACCCCGAACACCTTCACGGTGCACACGCCGCACGCGAAGTTCCTCGTGCTCACCCCGGACGACGCGATGGGCCGGTTCTTCCGCGAAATCGACGCCACCGTCCCGTCCGGCATCCCGTGGCCCGACGCGGTGCCGCTGCTCGGCGCCATCGCCGCGCGGCACGGGGTCGCCTTCGCGGAGCAGGCGCCGTGAACGCCGCGGTGCAGGTGTTCGCCGGGATCGCCGTTCTGGTGCACCTGCTGGCCTTCGCGTGGGAAGTCCTGCTGTTCGAACGCCCGGGCGTGCACGCGGGCATTTTCCGGATCCCTGCGGAAAACCTGCCCGCCACGCGGCTCTGGTCGTTCAACGTCGGCTGGTACAACCTGTTCCTCGCCGCCGGACCGGCCACCGGACTGGTGCTGCTGCACACCGGCGACACCGCGGGCGGACGGGTGCTCCTGCTCTACAGCTGCGCCTTCATGACACTCGCCGGGATCGCCCTGGGCATATCCGACCTGCTCGCGCTGAGCCGCCCGCGCGGTGCGGGACGCGCCGGGGCGCTCGCCCAGGCACTGCCACCGCTGGCCGCGCTCGTCGCCACGGCGTTCTGACCTACGAAGCCGACGTCACCCGGTACACGTCGTACACACCCTCGACCCCACGCACGACCTTCAGCACGTGCCCGAGATGCTTCGGATCGCCCATCTCGAACGAGAACCGGCTCACCGCCACCCGGTCCCGCGAGGTCGTCACCGAGGCCGACAGGATGTTCACCTTCTCGTCCGCCAGCACCTTCGTGACGTCCGACAGCAGCCGGTGCCGGTCGAGGGCCTCGACCTGGATCGCCACCAGGAACACCGAGGACGACGACGGCGCCCACTCCACCTCGACCAACCGCTCGGGCTGGGTCCGCAGGTCGTCGGCGTTCGTGCAGTCGGTCCGGTGCACGCTCACACCGCCGCCGCGCGTCACGAAGCCGAGGATCTCGTCGCCCGGCACCGGCGTGCAGCAGCGCGCCAGCTTCGCCCAGACGTCGCTCGCGCCCTTCACGATGACGCCCACGTCGTTCGAACCGCGGCGGCGCGTGACCGTGGACGGCGTGGCCCGTTCGGCCAGCTCCTCCTCGGCCTCCTCGACCCCGCCGATCAGCGCGACCAGCCGCTGCACCACGTGCTTCGCGCTCGTGTGGCCCTCGCCGACGGCCGCGTACAGCGACGAAATGTCGCCGTGCCGCAGCTCGGTGGCGACCGAGCCCATCGACTCCGCCGACACGAGCCGCTGGATCGGCAGCCCGACCTTGCGGATCTCCTTGGTGATCGCTTCCTTGCCCGCGTCGATCGCCTCGTCGCGGCGCTCCTTCGCGAACCACTGCCGGATCTTCGCGCGCGCCTTCGGCGAACCGGCGAACTGCAGCCAGTCGCGGCTCGGCCCGGCGCTCTCCGCCTTGGACGTGAAGATCTCGACGACCTCGCCGTTCTCGAGCTTCCGCTCGAGCGCGACCAGCCTGCCGTTCACGCGCGCGCCGATGCAGCGGTGGCCGACCTCGGTGTGCACCGCGTACGCGAAGTCCACCGGCGTCGAATCCGCCGGCAGCGTGATGACGTCGCCCTTCGGCGTGAACACGAAGATCTCGCGCGCGGCGAGTTCGTAGCGCAGCGATTCGAGGAAGTCTCCCGGGTCCGCGGCCTCGCGCTGCCAGTCGAGCAGCTGCCGCATCCACGCGATCTCGTCCAGCTCCATCGCGTTGTTGCTGGCGTGCGTGCCCTTGGTTTCCTTGTACCGCCAGTGCGCGGCGATGCCGTACTCGGCGGTCCGGTGCATGTCGTAGGTGCGGATCTGCACCTCGAGCGGTTTGCCGTCCGGCCCGATCACCGTGGTGTGCAGCGACTGGTAGACGCCGAACCGCGGCTGTGCGATGTAGTCCTTGAACCGCCCGGGGACCGGCTGCCACAGCGCGTGCACCACGCCCATCGCGGCGTAGCAGTCGCGCACGTCCTCGACCAGGATCCGCACGCCGACCAGGTCGTGGATGTCGTCGAGGTCGCGGCCGCGGACGATCATCTTCTGGTGGATCGAGTAGTAGTGCTTCGGCCGTCCCTCGACCTTCGCAGTGATCCGCGACGACACCAGGTTGTTCGTGAGGTCGGCGATCACCTTGCGCAGATAGGTGTCGCGCGAGGGCGCGCGGTCGGCGACCAGCCGCACGATCTCGTCGTACTTCTTCGGCTGCAGGATCGCGAACGCGAGGTCTTCCAGCTCCCACTTCACCGTGGCCATGCCGAGCCGGTGCGCCAGCGGGGCGAGCACTTCGAGCGTTTCGCGCGCCTTGCGGGCCTGCTTCTCCGGCGGCAGGAAGCGCATCGTGCGCATGTTGTGCAGCCGGTCGGCGAGCTTGATGACCAGGACGCGCGGGTCCTTCGCCATCGCGATCACCATTTTGCGGATCGTCTCCGCCTCGGCCGAGGTGCCGAGTTTGACCTTGTCCAGCTTCGTGACGCCGTCGACCAGCTCGCCGACCTTGTCGCCGAAATCGGCCTTGAGCTGTTCCAGGGAGTAGCCGGTGTCTTCCACGGTGTCGTGCAGAAGGGCTGCGACGAGCGTGGTGGTGTCCATACCCAGTTCGGCGAGGATCGTGGCTACCGCGAGGGGGTGGGTGATGTACGGGTCGCCGGACTTGCGGCGTTGTTCGCGGTGGAGTTCTTCGGCTACGTCGTAGGCGCGCTGGAGCTGGCCCAGGTCGGAGTTCGGGTGGAGTTCGCGGTGGATGACCGCCAGGGGCTCGAGGACCTGTTTGACCGGGGCGGCTCGTTGGGCGGTGATCCGCCTGGCCAGGCGGGCGCGGACGCGGCGGGTCGCGGAGGGGTTGGGCGCGGCTCCGTTCGGCCGCCCGGTGTCCGCGGCGGTGGCGCCGTTCCTGGCGGGAGTCGCACCGCCTTTGGCGGGGACGTTGGCGTCGAGCTCTTGGCTCACCCGCACCTCCAGCTGCTTCGTGCGGCCTCGAACCTTCAGGGTAACCGGTTGGTCTTTTGGTCGGGGTGGTGACGGGGTGTTGGGGTGAGTTGTTCGGCTCGTCGCCTGGCGGCGACATCGGCTTTTGGTTGCGTGGGGCACCCCGAAGCTTGATTGTGCTGACGGTTCGGGGGTGCTTGTCAAGGCGGGAAAGATGCCTTGACATT
>NZ_JARACH010000037.1:0-83323 GCF_029087445.1 Amycolatopsis sp. La24 | reverse complement strand
CGACCGCGCCAACGCGACCGCATCCCGCCGGAACTCTTCCGGATACCTCGACGAACCAGACACAACAAACATCCTTCCCCAGGCCAAAGCCAAGGATCAGAGTGTCCGACCCGACGGGGGAACCTCACACAATCAGGCTGAGGGGTGGTGGGCCCCACCTAGCGACCATCTGACGGGCGGTGAGCCCCCATCCCACGACAGGGCCGAAGGCCAGCGGCCCACCCAACGACCAGCCTCAGGGGTGATGAGCCCATCCCACGACCAGGCCGAGGGGCGATGAGCCCCAACCCAGGACCAAGCCGAGGGACGGTGAGCCCTCACCCCACGGCCAGGCCGAGGGGCGATGGGCCCATCCCACAGCCAGGCCGAGGGGCAGTGAGCCCCACCCAGCGACCAGTCGAGGACGGTGAGCCCCCACCGAGGAGCAGCGGACCCCACCGCACCCTCCGCGTGCGAGCCACCGGGCCCCAGCCGCAACAACTCACCTCAAGAAACGTACAACTCCCGCAACTTCCGCTTATACAACTTCCCATTCGGATCCCGAGGCAATTCCGGCAAATAGTCCACCGACCGAGGCAACTTGAACCGAGCCAGCCGAGTCTCCGCATACGCCAGCAACTCAGCCGTCAACTCGTCCGACCCCTCAACCCCCTCCGCGGGCTGCACCACCGCCTTGATCTCCTCCCCCCAATCCTCATGCGGCACCCCGAACACCGCGACGTCCGCGATCTTCGGATGCATCACCAACTCCCCCTCGATCTCCGCGGGATAAATATTCACCCCGCCGGAAATGATCATGTCGGCCTTGCGGTCATGCAGGAACAAATACCCGTCCTCGTCGAGATGCCCGACGTCACCCAGCGTGAACAAATCCCCGACCCGGGCCTTCTCCGTCTTGGCCTTGTCCCGGTGATACTCGAACTTCGAGTCGCCCATCTTCATGTACACCGCACCGTTCTCGCCGACCGGCACTTCTTCCCCGGCATCGTCGAGGACCCGGATCGTCGACCCCGGCCACGGCAACCCGACCGACCCGGGCTTCCGCAGCCAGTCTTCGCCGGAAATCACCGTCCCGCCGCCTTCAGTCGCCGCGTAATACTCAGTAACGACAGGGCCCCACCACTCGAGCATTTGCCGCTTCACCTCAAGCGGACAAGGCGCGGCCCCGTGAATCATCACGCGCAGCGAACTCAGATCGTATTTCGTGCGCACGTCGTCCGGCAGGGCAAGCAACCGCCGGAACTGAGTCGGCACCATATGGCTGTGCGTAACCCGATGCCGCTCGATCAGCCTCAGCATTTCCTCGGCGTCCCAACGATCCATCAGCACCGCGGTATGCCCCAGCTGCAGCGAAATAGCCACAAAATTCAGCACCGCCGTGTGATACAGCGGCGACCCGCACAGATGCACGTGCTCGTCGAACGGCTGCAGCCCGAACACCCCGAAGAACCACGTCGAAGCAGCGGGCACCTGATCCGGATCCGCTCCGGTCAACGGCCGCTTGACTCCCTTGGGCCGTCCGGTCGTGCCTGAGGTGTAGAGCATCGGCGAACCGGCGGTCCGATTGTCCGGCCGCCCGTCCCCGAGCCCGGCACCCAATTCCTCGACCCGGCGGAAGCCCCGCACCGAACCGACGGCGAACCGCGCCGAAGCAGGCAGTTCGGCCTCGTCAGCCGCAGCCACCGCGACGTCGGCGAACCGCTCGTGCGCCAGAAACGCCTTGGCTCCGCCGTCGGAGAGGATGTACGCGACTTCCGGTCCGACGAGATGCCAGTTCACCACCACCACGTACAGCCCGGTCTGGATCGCCGCGAAGTACGCCGCGACCAGGTCGTCGCCGTTCGGCAGCAGCAGCACTACCGCGTCGCCGACGCCGAGGCCGAGTTCGCGCAGCCCCGAGGCGTACCGGTTGGCTTTCGCCGTCAGATCGCCGTAGGAAATTTCCCGCCCGTCCGGATCCACCAGCGCCACCCGGGCGGGCTCGGCCGCGGCGATGGTCCACAGTCCCAGGTCCATAGCTCCCAAATCTAGAACGCGTTCCACATAGACACAACAGGTTCCTTGCCTCGGATTCGAGAACGTGTTTCACTCGGAGCCGTGACGGTTTCGGATGCCCCTCTGTCGGCGCCGCTCAACGTCGGCTTCGACTACACCCGTTCGACCGGCCCGGTGCTCGGCCGGTTCGTCAACGCGCTTCGCGAACGCCGGATCGAAGGCGTGCGCGGCAGCGACGGTCGCGTGCACGTGCCGCCGGTCGAGTACGACCCGGCCACCGCGGACCCGTTGACGGAGTTCGTCCCGGTCGCCGACGAAGGCACCGTCGTTTCCTGGTCTTGGTGCGCGGATCCGCTCGACGGCCAGCCGCTGTCGCGTCCGTTCGCCTGGGTGCTAGTGAAACTAGACGGCGCGGACACCAGCCTGCTCCACGCGCTCGACGCCGGCTCGCCGGACAATGTCCACATCGGACAGCGGGTGCGCGTGCGGTGGGCGGACGAAACCGTCGGCCACATCCGCGACATCGCGTATTTCCTGCCCGCGGACGCGCCGGACACCACGCCCACCGAGGCCGCACCGCCGGTGGCGGAACGCGAGGAAGGCGCGCCGGTCAGCGTGATCATCACGCCGGTGCACCTGAAATACCAGCATTCCGCGTCGCCGGAGGAAAGCCGGTACCTGCGCGGTCTTGCCGAAGGCCGGATGCTCGGCCAGCGCTGCCCCGAATGCGGCAAGGTCTACATTCCGCCGCGCGGCGCGTGCCCGGTCGACGGCGTGCCGACCACCGACGAGGTGGAACTGCCCGACACCGGCATCGTCACGACGTTCTGCATCGTCAACGTGCCGTTCCTCGGCCAGCGCATCAAACCGCCGTACGTCGCGGCCTACATCCTGCTGGACGGGGCCGACATAGCCTTCCTGCACCTGGTGCTCGGCTGCGCCGCCGAGGAGGTCCGGATGGGCATGCGCGTGCGCGCCAACTGGCGGCCGCGCGAGGAATGGTGGACGTCGCTGGAGAACATCAGCCACTTCGAACCCACCGGCGAGCCGGACGCCGAGTACGAGACCTTCGCCCACCACCTGTGAGGAACCATGCCTGAAGTAGCCGTAGCCGGTTTCGCGCAGGCGCCCAACGTCCGCAAGACCGAGGGCACCACCAACGGCGTGGAAATGCTCGTGCCGATCCTCGCCGAGGCCTTCGCCGCGACCGGACTGTCCAAACAAGACATCGGGTTCTGGTGCTCCGGCTCGTCGGATTACCTTGCCGGGCGCGCGTTTTCGTTCATCGCCGCGGTGGACGCACTGGGCGCGTTCCCGCCGATCAACGAGTCCCATGTGGAAATGGACGCCGCCTGGGCGCTGTACGAAGCCTGGCTGAAGATCCGCACCGGCGAGGTCGACACCGCGCTGGTGTACGGATTCGGCAAAGCCAGCGCCGGACAGCTCCGCCGGGTCATGGCGATGCAGCTGGACCCGTACCTCGTCACTCCGCTGTGGCCGGATTCGCTGGCGATCGCTGGGTTGCAAGCCCGGTTGGGTCTCGAAGGCGGGCTGTGGTCCGAAAAGGACCTGGCGGAAGTCGCTGCCCGATCGCGGGCGAACGCGGCGAACAACCCGGCCGCGCAGCTGTCCGGAACCGTGGACGTCGCCGAACTGCTCGACACCCCGTACGTCGCCGATCCCCTTCGCGCACATGACATCGCGCCGGTGACAGATGGCGCATCGGTGATCATCCTGGCTTCGGAGGAACGAGCCCGCGACCTCGTGGAGCGGCCCGCGATCATCTCCGGGCTGGACCACCGCATCGACTCCCCCGTTCTCGGCGCGCGCGACCTCACGCGTTCCCCGTCGACCGCCGCTGCCGCGGCCCGGCTGGATCTCGACGGGGTCGAACTGGCCGAACTGCACGCGCCGTTCACGCACCAGGAACTGATCCTGCGCCGCGAACTCGGTCTCGATGACAGCGTCCGGATCAACCCGTCCGGCGGTGCGCTCACCGGGAACCCCATGTTCTCCGCCGGGCTCGCGCGCATCGGCGAGGCCGCCGCGCGCATCCACCGCGGAGAGGCGGCTAAGACGCTCGCCCACGCGACCAGCGGACCTGCCCTGCAGCAGAACCTCCTCGCCGTGCTGGAGGCACGATGACGAAACAGCTCGCCGCGGTGCTCGGGACCGGGCAGACGCACCACCGCGCGAAGCGCACCGACGTGTCGATGGCCGGTCTGCTCCGCGAAGCGATCGACCGCGCGATGGCGGACGCCCAGGTCAGCTGGGACGACATCGAGGCCGTCGTGATCGGCAAGGCGCCGGACCTGTTCGAGGGCGTCATGATGCCCGAACTGTTCCTCGCGGACGCGTTGGGCGCGAACGGGAAACCGTTGATTCGCGTGCACACCGCAGGTTCGGTCGGCGGGTCGACCGCGCTGGTCGCCACGTCGCTGATCCAGTCCGGCGTGCACCGGCGCGTGCTGACGGTGGCGTTCGAGAAGCAGTCCGAATCGAACGCGATGTGGGGCCTGTCGATCCTGCCGCCGTTCCAGATGCCGGTCGGCGCTGGCGCCGGTGGCTATTTCGCGCCGCACGTGCGGTCCTACATCCGCCGTTCCGGCGCGCCTGAACACATCGGGGCGATCGTGGCGGCGAAGGATCGGCGCAATGGCGCGCTGAATCCTTTCGCACACTTGCAACAGTCCAATATCACGGTCGAGTCGGTGCAGGCGTCGCAGATGCTGTGGGACCCGATCCGGTACGACGAAACGTGTCCGTCCTCCGACGGCGCCTGTGCGATGGTGCTCGGCGACGAAGCCGCCGGCGACGCGGTGCCGGGCGGCGCGGCGTGGATCCATTCGACGGCGATGCGGACCGAGCCCACGACGTTCGCCGGACGCGACCAGGTCAGCCCGCAAGCCGGTCGCGACGCGGCCGCCGCGTTGTGGCGCGACGCGGGCATCAAGGATCCACTGTCCGAAGTGGACGTCGCGGAGATCTACGTGCCGTTCTCCTGGTTCGAGCCGATGTGGCTGGAAAACCTCGGCTTCGCCGCCGAAGGCGAAGGCTGGAAGATCACCGAAGCCGGCGACACCGCGATCGGCGGACGGCTGCCGGTGAACCCGTCCGGCGGCGTGCTGTCGTCGAATCCCATTGGCGCGTCCGGGATGCTGCGGTTCTCCGAAGCGGCCAAACAGGTGATGGGCCGAGCTGGCGACTACCAGGTGGACGGGGCCCGGATCGCGATGGGGCACGCCTACGGCGGCGGCTCGCAGTACTTCAGCATGTGGGTCGTGGGTGCGGCTAAGCCCTCGTGAGTGTTCCAGCCGGTTAGAACCGGATTAAACACTCACGAGTCCTTTCGCCGCCCCCTCAGCGCGACCAACGTACCCAACGCCCCCACCATCGCCCCAAGCAGAGCCGCCTTCGCGCTGTCCTGCTTGGGCGCGATGATCGGGCGCAGCTGCGTCGCCGCCGGGGGCTGGATCGGTTTGCGCGGTGCGTCGCGGGCGGTGGCGGTCCAGGCGGTGATGTAGATGAGCATCCGCGCGATCAGCGAGATGAAGAACAGCAGACCGATCACCGAACCGAACGCCACGCCGGACGGCGACTTGCTGATCAAGTTCAGGTAGAACCCGCCGGCCAGTTTGAGCAGCTCGAATCCGATCGCCGCGGCGACCGCGCCGCGCATCGCACTGCGCCATCCGACCCGCTCCCGCGGCAACCGGGTGAGCACCCACAGGAACACCATCCAGTCCGCGACCAACGCCAGCGGCACCGACACGAACGACAACAGGTTGTGCCCCCAGCTCGTGTCCTCGACCCCGACCAGCCCGAGCAGGGAACGGCCGACCGCGGTGCCGGACACCGAGATCCCGAACGACACCAGCAGCGCCGCGGCGAGCCCGAGCAACGCCAGGATGTCCATGAGGATCGTGCGCAGCAGCGGCCCGTCGGACCGGTTCTGGCCGTACATCGCGGTGAGCGCGTCCCGCAGCGCGTTCATCCAGTTCCAACCGGAGTACAGGCCGACCACCAGACCGGCGACCCCGACGCCGGTGCGCTGCTCCACGAACCCGGTCAGGATCGACGACACCTGGGCGCCGATCGGGCCGGGCAGCGATCCGGAAATGCCGCGCACCAGCGCGTCCAGCAGATGCGGCTGCGTCGCGAGCACGAACCCGGCCGCCGACGAGGACAGCATCAGGATCGGCACCAGCGAGAGCAGGCTGAAGTAGGTGATCGACGCGACGTAGTGGTAGCCGCCGTAGTCGATGTACCGGTTGGTGGCGCGCGCGATGTGGTCCAGCCATCGGTACCGGGCTCGCGCGCGGGCCCACTTGCTCGGCCCGGGGGTCTTGCGGGAACGCTTCACCGTCACTGTTTACCCAGCGGACGCGCTGTTTGTCGCAAAAGACACGCATTCAGGCCAGTACGACCGGGGCGTGCCCGTCGTCACGCGGCAGCGGCTCGTCGGTCGTGGCGAAGACGGTCGCGCCGAGGAAGTCGAGTTCGCAGCCCAGCGTCGCGAGGAACGGGGTGTCGGCGGCGTCGCGTCCGGTCGCGATGCGGAGCATGGTCTGGCGCGGGGCCAAGCGGGTGGCGTCGAAGACGTACCAGCGGCCGTCGATCCCTGCTTCGAAGACTGCGTGGAAGTCCATCGGCTGCAAACCCGGCGCGTACACCGACGTGTAGCGCGCGGGTACGTCGACGAGCCGGCACAGCGCGACGCATACGTGCGCGAAGTCACGACAGACGCCTTCGCCGGCGAGGAGCGTGTCGATGGCGTCGTGGGTGGGGCCGCCGGAACCGACGGCGTACACGAGCCTGCGGTGTACGTGGTCGACGATCGCCTGCACTCGTGCCCGCGCGCCGTCCAGTTCTCCGATGCCCGGCGGCAGCAGTCCGCCCATCCGGTCGGACGGGCAGTAGCGGCTGGGCCGGGTGTACCGCGCGATGTCGGCGAGCGTGACGGGTTCGGCGTTGCCGCGGTGCAGCACACGTTCGCCGTGATAGGCGACGCGATGCTCGCCCTCGGCGAGGTCGTAAACCTCCGCGCGCGTGCCGTGTTCGAACTCGGCGGTGCGCGCGGAACCGGCGTCGGACACGGTGAGTTCGCCGGCGTCCGCGCGCACGGCGGCGACCGAGATCGCGGCGAGGCCGGGTTTCGTCACCCGGACGCCGAATTCCGCGTCTACCGTCGTGCGCACGGGGCCATCATGCCGGTGCGCCGCGCTCCTTGCCGGTCAGGTCGTTTCCCCGGGCGTTTCGCCTGCTCAGGCGTAGCGGACCTGGTAGTGCTTGATCCCGTTGAGCCAGCTGGAACGCAGCCGCTCGGGAGCGGAGACCTCCGCGATGTTCGGCATGACCTCGGCGATCGCGTTGAAGATCAGGTCGATCTCGAGCCGGGCCAGGTTCGCGCCGATGCAGTAGTGCGAACCGGTGCCGCCGAAGCCGACGTGCTGGTTGTCCTCGCGCAGGATGTCGAATTTGCCGGGCTCGTCGAAGACCTCGGGGTCGAAGTTGGCCGAACTGTAGAACATCCCGACGCGGTCGCCCTTGCGGATCTGCGCGCCGCCCAGTTCGGTGTCGCGGGTCGCGGTGCGCTGGAACGCGACGACCGGCGTCGCCCAGCGGACGATCTCGTCCGGCGCGGTCTTCGGGCGCTGCTCCTTGAAGACGTCCCACTGGTCCGGGTGGTCCAGGAACGCCTTCATGCCGTGCGTGATCGCGTTGCGGGTGGTCTCGTTGCCCGCGACGGCCAGCAGGATCACGAAGAAGCCGAACTCGTCGGAGCCGAGCGATTCGCCGTCGACGTCGGCCTGGACGAGCTTCGTGACGATGTCGTCCATCGGGCAGCGGCGGCGGTCCTCGGCCATGTTCCAGGCGTAGCCGACGAGTTCCGCGGACGCGGCGATCGGCTCGAGGTCGTATTCCGGGTCGTCGTAGGCGATCATCTGGTTGGACCAGTCGAAGATCTTGAGCCGGTCCTCCTGCGGCACGCCGATCAGCTCGGCGATCGCCTGCAGCGGCAGCTCGCACGCGACGTCGGTGACGAAGTCGCCGGAGCCCTTCTTCTTGGCCTCGTGCACGATCCGCTCGGCGCGGTCGCGCAGGGTGTCCTCGAGCTTCGCGATCGAGCGCGGGGTGAACCCCTTCGACACGATGCGGCGGAGCTTGGTGTGCTGCGGCGCGTCCATGTTCAGCAGGACGAGCCGGTTCGCGTCGAGGCCCTCGGCGGTCATCTGGTCGTCGAACCGGATGATCGCGGTCTTCTCCCTCGACGAGTAGAGCTCGCTGTCGCGCGAGACCGCCTTGACGTCGGCGTGTCGCGTGACGACCCAGTAGCCGTCGTCGCCGAATCCGGCGGTGTTGTGCGGCTGCGGGTTCCACCAGACGGGCGCCGTGCGGCGGAGTTCGGCGAACTCCTCCAGGGGCAGCCGGCTGGCGTAGAGGTCCGGATCGGTGAAGTCGAAACCGGCGGGCAAAAGCGGGGCTGCCACGGCTTGGCCTCCTGCGCGGGATCGGCGGTGATACCCAACTGCAACGCGTTCTATGACCCCAGTAGAGCATACGGTGTTAACCAACGGAACCCGCTTGAGTGAAACCTGTTTACTTTACCGTTCCAGAATCTGTTGGTGCAGGTGAGCGCTCGCTCATCGGCTGGTGATCGACTTCCGCGCTGTCGTGCGCTCGCTTGTCATTAACAGGAACGTGTTCTAGTTTTGCGAGGTACGGAGCTTCCGGAAGGGGACACTCGTGGGCGAACCGGTGATCGTGGCCGCGGCACGCACGCCGATCGGCAAGCGCGGCGGCTGGCTGTCCGGCCTGCACGCGGCCGAACTGCTGGGCGCGGCGGTGCGCGGGGTGGTCGAACGGGCGGGCATCGATCCGGCCGAGGTGGAGCAGGTGATCGGCGGAGCGGTCACGCAGGCGGGCGAGCAGTGCGGCAACCTGACCCGCACCGCGTGGCTGCACGCGGGCCTGCCGGAATCGACCGGGGCCACGACGATCGACGCGCAATGCGGTTCGGCGCAGCAGGCCGCGCATCTGGTCGCCGGCTTGATCGCGGCGGACGCGATCAGCGTCGGCGTGGCGTGCGGTGCGGAAGCGATGAGCCGGGTGCCGCTCGGCGCGAACCGCGGCGAGGGCGTCGGCTCCCCCAAACCGGACGCGTGGTCGATCGACATGCCGGACCAATACGGTGCGGCGGAACGGATCGCGATCCGGCGAGGCATCACGCGCGAGGACGTCGACGCGTTCGGAGTGCGGTCGCAGGCCAACGCCGCCGCCGCGTGGTCGGCCGGGCATTTCTCGCGGGAAATCGTGCCGGTCACGACGGAAGCCGGTGTGGTGGACCGGGATCAGGGCCTGCGGGAGACCACAATGGAGGGTCTGGCGCGGTTGAAGCCCGTGGTGCCGGACGGAATCCACACGGCGGGCTCGTCGTCCCAAATCTCCGACGGCGCCGCGGCGGTGCTGATCATGGACGCGTCGCTGGCGCGCTCGCTGGGCCTGCGCCCACGCGCCCGGATCAGGCGGCAGGCATTGGTCGGCGCGGAACCGTACTACCACCTCGACGGCCCGGTGCAGGCGACGACGCGGGTCCTCGAGGCGGCCGGGATGAAGATCGGCGACGTGGACCTGTTCGAGGTGAACGAGGCCTTCGCGTCGGTCGTGCTTTCGTGGCAGCGCATGCACAATCCGGACGAGACGCGGGTGAACGTCAACGGCGGAGCGATCGCACTGGGACACCCGGTCGGCAGCACCGGCGCGCGACTGCTGACGACCGCCCTGCACGAACTGGAACGCCGCGACGCGACGACGGCGCTGGTGTCGATGTGCGCGGGCGGGGCGATGGCTACGGCGACGATTCTGGAGCGGATCTGAGCTGGCGGAGCATCGTTCCTGCGACGAGGTGGGAGCGCCGCTGAGCAGGCAGCCCGGGTCTGGTCGGGCCCGGGCCGGTTTTTGCCGCGCTGGTGCCAATTCCGCTGCGGCAAGGAAACTCTCGCGCGGGAAGCAGCGGGGTCGGTGCCGTGGCTGTAACGCGCCAGGGCCAAGAATTTTCCGCCGCCGGTGCGGTGGCGGTTAAGGCCGGTCGTCAGTCCAGAAGCAGAACGGATGCCCAACCGGATCCAGCAGCACGCGCACGTGCTGTTGCGGCTGAAACTCGGCCATCCGAGCCCCGGCCGCGACCGCCTTCGTGACTGCGGCTTCCAGCGCGGCGCGTCCGTCGACCTCGAAGTCGAGGTGCAGTTGCATCTGCTGCTTCCCCGCGTCGACAGGCCACACTGGCGGCACGTACTGCGTCTCCAGCTGAAACGACAGACCAGCCCCGCCGCCGGAAGGACGCAACGTGACCCACTCCGGTTCGTCGGCGCCGATCGGCCATCCGAGCAGTTCCCGGTAGAACTCGGCCAGCGCTCGGGGGTCGGGCGCGTCGAGGACGGTGGACGTGAGTTTCATCAGCCCAGGCTAGGGCTCCGCGGGGTCCGCTCCACGCTCCTCAACCGTTCTCCTCCCCCGTCAACCCCAGCTCCGTCCGGACCGCGGGACCGTTGTCCGGCCTCGCGAAGCGCACCCAGCTCCCGGGGTGCCACGATTCGATCCACAGCGTGTTGTCCTCCACCCACGTGACCACGGCCTCCCGCAGATCCAGCCGGAACAGGTGGCTCTCCTGTCCTTCCTGGATGCGTGCGACCTCCGCCGGCTCGGTGATCTCCACCGCGTGGCCGGCGATTTTCGCGTCGCCGCCTTCCTCGATGCCGGGGTAGGCGTGCAGGGCGAAGCGGCCGTCGCGCTGGAGGTCGCGGGCCTTGCGGGCGTCGAGCATCGACCCGATGTACGCCTCGCCGTCGCGGAAGTCGATCTCCGAACCGCTCACTCGCGGCGAACCGTCGCTGCGCAGGGTGGCCAAGACGTGCGAATCCGCGGCGGCGAAGCGGGCTCGTACGCGCGAGGCCAATGCCGGGGTGGCGGCACTGAACTCATCCCAACTCGTCATTCCCGGAGTCTCGCACCCCCCACCGACAAAAACCGGCGTCCCGGAAGCGATCGGGTGACCCGGGTTGTGCTTGACTCTCGGCATGATCGCGGAAGATGCGGAGACTGCCGAGCATCGCTGTCCGGTCGAGGGCGGCGAGCTGGCCGTCCGCACGACCGGCGAGGGACCGCGGCTGCTGCTGGTCCCCGGCGGGACCGGTGCGGCGGACTCGTTCCGGGCGCTGGTCAAGCTTTTGCGCACGGACTTCACCGTGATCACCTACGACCGGCGCGGCCATTTCGCCAGCACGGACACCACCACCGGGCCCGTTCCGGTGGCGCTGCAGGCGGACGACGCGCTCGCGGTGCTCGACCACGTCGGCGGGAGCGGGCCGGTGTCGATGTTCGGGACCAGTGCCGGTGCGTTGATCGGGCTGGATCTCGTCGCGCGGTATCCGGACCGGGTCGCCGTGTTCGTCGCGCACGAACCGCCCGCGATCCAGTTGATGCCGGACGCCGAGGGGATTCTCGAGGCCGCCGCGGCGCAGGTCCGGCTGGCCCGTTCGGGTGATCTGATGGGCGCGGTCACGCGGTTCGCGGACGGGATCGCCGGCGCCGCGCTGCCCGACCTGCCGCATCTGCGGCTGCCGAACGAGGGCGACTGGCTCCGGCTGTTCGACCGCGAGCTGACCGAGTTCTTCGACTACCTGCCGGACTTGCGCGCGCTGCGCCGGACGAACACCGAGATCGTGCCGGTCGCCGGGGAGGGCAGCCGCGGCTGGTACCACTACCAGCCCGCCAAGATTCTCGCGCTCGAACTCGGGCTGCCGTTCACCGAGACGCCGGGCGCGCACCTGGCGCCGCAGCGCAATCCGGCGAAGTTCGCGGCCGCGTTGAAGGAACTTCTCGCCAACGTCTGAAAAGCCGTGAAGGGGTCCCTCACGACCAGCGCGCCGTGAGGGGCCCCTTCACGGAACTGGATTCCCTCGATGAGTCCTTCACGGACCTTCCGCGCCCGAAGCCGCCGCCGGCCGACGCCGCGGAAACTCCCGCACCAGCCCGGGCAGGATCGCGAGCAGCAGCAACCACAAGAACCGCGCCGGGGTCAGCGTCGCGCCGGCGAGGCCCAGCGCGGCCGGAACCCCCACGCCGGCGAGCACCGCGACGAAGTCCCACGGCTTCCACCTCCCGGAAGCCACCCGCGCCACCACGCCCACGACCGTGAACGCCGCGACGCACCCGCACAGCAGCCATCGCGTACCCGCCGCGAGGTGCCCGTGCACGACCGACTCCACGGCGTCCCCGAACCCGGCTGCCAGCGCCGCCAGCAATCCGGCCACCAGGCAGTGCACCGGCAGCAGGACCCGCGGGCCCCAGGCGGTCTGGGACAGATAGGGAATCCCGCCGAATCCCTGGAACAACGCCGCTCCCCACAAAGCCGCCAGCAGCGCCAGGACCCCGAGCACGGTCGAGAGCAGCGGCCACTCCCAGTCGGGGATCTCCGTCATCGCGTCGGTGACCGTCAGGACGCCCTCGCCCAGCACGATGATCGTGAACAGCCCCAGCCGCTCGCCGAAGTGCGCGAGGTCCAGGTGCGCGAAGGCCAGCCCCGGCACCGGCCGCTTCGACTGGGTGGCCCGTTCCGCCACCTTGGCCGCGACCTGCTCCCCCGACATGGTCAGCCCGGCCACCAGGTCGATCGCCAGCCCGAGTGCCCACAGCAGGTACTTCCCCGGCGCGTCGACCCAGAACGAGACGACCCACGGCACCACGCCCATCCCGGCGTGCACCACCGGCCATTCGACGATGATCCGCGTGTTTTCCCGGCCTTCCCAGACCCGGCTGGCGAGCGCGCGCACCGCCACGTACGAGATGGCGAAGCCCTGTGCGTGCTCGCCGATGTCGTGCACCGAACCGGCCATGAAAACCAGCCCGGCCATCGCGAGCAGCACCGGCATCGCGCGCGCCGCTTCCCCGGTGACGTTGCCGTACACGGTGAAGCACATCCACGCGGTCCAGAACGCGAGGAAGCACACGACGTAGAGGCCGGCGTCGCTCCAGGAAGTCGTTCCGCGCACGAGGTGCGAAAGCTGGGCGACGCCGGCGACCGCGACCAGGTCGAAGAAAAGCTCGAGCCAGGACGCGTGGCGTTCCTCGGTTTTCATGATCACGGCGGCAAGTATGCCGTGCTCGGGAATGCCCCGC
The DNA here is from genome assembly GCF_029087445.1 of Amycolatopsis sp. La24. Lineage (NCBI taxonomy): Bacteria > Bacillati > Actinomycetota > Actinomycetes > Pseudonocardiales > Pseudonocardiaceae > Amycolatopsis > Amycolatopsis sp. La24. The sequence continues at coordinate 70,150 of NZ_JARACH010000037.1, read as the reverse complement.
CCTAAACCGCGCGCGCTCCGTCCTGCCACACTTCCCGAACATTCCCCGCCAATGCCGGGAAATCGTAAATATCGCCCGAAACGACCACCAGGTCCGCGCGATACCCCGGCGCCAAGCGGCCCAGTTCGGCGTCCTTGCCCAGCAGCCGAGCGGCCGACGACGTGGCGGCGACCAGCACGTCCGCGGGGCTCATCCCGGCCGAGCGCATCAGTTCCAGCTCTTCGAGATTCGTCCCGTGCGGACCGACGCCGCTGTCGGTGCCCATCGCGATCCGGACCCCGGCTTCGACGGCCCGGCGCACCGACTCGAGATGGACTTCCGCGACCTCTTTCGCCTTCTGCACCACCGCATCCGGCAACGCGGCGCCGGCGGCCGCCGCGCGGATGACGTTCACCGGAGCCACCAGCGTCGGGACGAGCCAGGTGCCGCGCGCGAGCATGAGCTCGATCGCCTCGTCGTCGAGGTAGATGCCGTGTTCGATCGACCGGATCCCGGCGCGGACGGCGTTCTTGACCCCCTCCGCGCCCTGTGCGTGCGCCATCACCGCCCGCCCCTGCATGGTCGCTTCGGCGACCAGGACGTCCAATTCCTCCGGCGTGAACTGCGAATGCCGAGGATCGTCCCGAGGGGACAGCACGCCGCCGGTGGTGCAGACCTTCAGCACGTCCGCCCCGGCGCGCAACAGCGTGCGCGCCACCCGGCGCATCTCGTCGGGGCCGTCGGCCAGCGCGCTCGGACGGCCAGGATGCGGGAGCGACAGCGGGACGCAATGCCCGGACGGCATCCACCCGTCGCCATGCCCGCCCGTCGGGCTGATCAGGCCGATCGCGATTTCCAAGCGGGGACCGGGAATCAGGCCGTCCGCGACCGCCTGCTTGATGCCGAGATCGGCCCCGGCGGCGTCGCGCACGGTGGTGATGCCGAGCTTCAGCGTGGTCCACAGGTTCCGGGCCGCCTCGTAGAACTGGTACGAGAACGGCTTCTGGACGCGCTGCAGCAACCCGAGGTCGGACACCGTGACGTGCACGTGGCAGTCGAACATCCCGGGCAGCAGCATCGCGCCGGCGCAGTCCACCGCGCGGTCGCCGTCGAGGCCGGTGCCGACCTCGACGATCCGGCCTTCCTCGACCACGACGTCCGCGGGGGCGGGCGCGCTGCCCGTCCCGTCGAACACCGTGCCGCCGGTGAAAAGGGTCCGCGTCATACCGGTTCTCCTGTCTGCACAACGTTTCCGGACCGGGTCACGGCCCGTTCGACGGCTGCCGCGATGGCGAGCACGACCACGTTGACCGCGAGCCCGACCAGCCCGACGTTCACCGTGCCGACGAGCTTGGTGTCCACGAAGGTCAGCCAGATCACCACGACCTCGCCCGCCAGCAGCCCGGCGAACACCGGGACCTTGCCGACCGGGACCTTCTTCAGGAAGCCCAGCAGGTTCGCCGGGGCCAGCTGCACCGAGCCGGAGTAGGTGAGCAGCAGCAGGTTCGCCAGCAGGTCCGGCCGGAAGATGCCGAGCACCAGGGCGAGCGCGCTGGCCAGCACGACCGTCCCGTGGTTGATCCAGAACTGCTTGCGCTCGCTGCGCACCCGGGTGATGTTCCGTGCCACCAGCGAGGAAATGCCGATCAGGATGCCCGCCGCGGGCACCATCGCGGTGGCCGTCGCGGCGACCACCACGAGCCCGGTGACCCAGCCCGGCAGCGCGTCCTTGCTCAAGGTCAGCAGCACGCCGTTCGGGTCGCTTCCCTTGGGCACCACCAGGACCGCCGCGAACCCGATGATCATCGGCAGCAGCAGGCACAGCTCGTACACCGGCATCCAGGTGTAGTTGCGGCGCAGCACCTTCGGGTCGCGCGCGGACATCAGCGCGGGCCAGGTGTGCGGCAGCGTCATCAGCCCGACGCCGATCGCGCTGACCAGCATGCTCGTGATGAACCACGTGTGGTCGTTGGCCCCGGCGTGCACGAACAGCTTCTCCGGATGCAGCTGGTCGATCTTGTGGAAGACCCCGGACACGCCGCCCGCGAAGTGCGCGGGCACCGCGATGATCAGCACCACCAGGACGACGAGCATGATCGCGTCCTTGAAATACGACGTCGCCGCGACGCCGCGCAGCCCGGCCCACAGCACGAACGCGACCACCAGCACGCTGCCCGCGATCATGCTGAGCGTGCCGGACGCGTGGTCGCCGGTCACGAGCCGGACGATCAGCCCGAGCCCGGTGATCTGCAACTGCAGGTACGGCAGCACGAACACGACGCCGAGGATCGCCGACACCGTGCCCAGCGCGCGGCTCGAATACCGGTCTTCGAGGAAGTCGCCCTGGGTCAGGTAGCCGCGTTCCTTGCCCATCCGCCAGATCCGCTTGGCGAGGAAGAACAGGATCACGTAGGCGATCGGCACGTACGGCAGCGCGTACATCGCGGCCACGCCGCCGGAGAACGCCAGCCCGGCCATGCCGAGGAAGGTGAAGGTCGTGAAGACCTCGCCCGCTTGCAGGAACCACATGGTCAGCGCGCCGAACTTCCGGCCGCCGACGGTCCATTCCGCGAGGTCCGCGGCGGGACGGCGGCGGCCGACGAAGCCGAGCACGCCGATGAGCACGATGCCGGCGAGAGTGAAGGCGAGGATCATCGTCAATCCTCCTCGCCGCTGCGGGACAGCAAGCGTTCCGACAGCAGCAGCGCCGGAGTGAACATGAGACACCAGAAGGCGCCCCAGACCATCATCTTCGGCAAGCCCAGCCACAGGCCGGAGGAGTTGACGAAGGGGAGGAACGGCATGAGGACGAGAGCGACTACGGGGACGATCGGGGGGAGGTAGTAGCTGCGCATGCGCACACGCTGCCAGACGGCGCGGCACTCGGCAGGTTAGTTTCATACCGGTTTCGCAGCCCTCGAGCCGCAGCCCGGTTTACAGCGGGATGGCGTGTTCGGTCGCGTAGTGGTGGATCAGCGACTCAATGGTGCGGCGGAAGGTGTCCTGGCGGCTGTCGCTCAGGGTTGCCGCCAGCTGGCCCAGTTCGGTGTCGATCGCTTCGCGCACCTGGTGCACCACGGCTCGCCCCGCCGAGGTGACCGTGACGTGGACGGCTCGGCGGTTGCCGGGGACCGCGACGCGCTGGACCAAGCCGCGGCGTTCGGCCCGGTCCACCAGCCCGGTGACGCTGGACTTCTCCAGTTCGAGGATCCCGGCCAGTTGCCGCATGCCGATCTCGCGGTCGTCCAGCACGGCGAGCATGCGCAGCTGGGTGACGGACAGTCCTTCGTCCCCGGCCAGGCGGCCCAGCACGGCTTGCACGATGAACGACAGCTGGACGAGGGCGTCGGTGAGGTTCAGCTCCGGCGGCGGTTCGTCTGCGGGCGGGGAAGCGGTCACGGGACCAGGTTAGCTTGACTTAGTTCGTGACACCAACTATTTTGGTTCGTGTCACCAACAGTCCGTGAGACGAACCGAGGGGAAGCGCGCTGATGGCAGGCACGAAACGCATTGCTGTCGTCGTGGGCAGCACCCGCCCTTCCCGGATTTGCGCGGATGTCGCGGCCTGGACGCGAACCCGGCTGCAGGAGGACAGCGAACTCGGCTACGGGCTGGTCGACCTCGCGGAGATCGCGTTGCCGTTCCTGGACGAGCCCGTCAAGGCCGCGGCGCAGCAGTACACACACGAGCACACGCGGGCCTGGAGCGAGCTCGTGCAGAGCTATCACGGGTTCTTTTTCGTGTTCCCGCAATACAATTGGGGTTATCCGGGGGTGCTCAAGAACGCGCTGGACTATCTCTACCGGGAGTGGCGCGATCGGCCCGCGAGCCTGCTCACCTACGGCACCCGCGGCGGCGGGAAGGCCGCCGAGCAGTTCGTCACCGTCCTGCACGGGCTGCACATGCGAGTGCTCGACACCCACGTCGAAGCGGTCATCACCGACGCGGACGTGGACGACAACGGACAGCTGCGCGACATCGAAGGAACGCTGCGTCCGAACCGCGCACTGCTGCGCAAGATCGACGAAGAAATGACCGAAGCGCTGAGCTGACAACGACCGGAGGAATGATCATGACCGAGCAATCACGCCGGGTAGGGTTCATCGGGCTCGGGAGGATGGGCACCGCCATCGCGGGACGTCTGCTCGACGCGGGCTACGACGTCACCGTGTGGAGCCGCAGCGCGGGCAAAGCGGACGAGCTGGCCGATCGAGGCGCGACCGTGGGCGAAACTCCCGAGGACGCGATCGCCACCGGAACAGTCTTCTCCATGCTGAGCGACGAAGCCGCGGTGCGGCAGGTGTTCACCGCCGAGCGGCTCCGTTCCGCTCCGGAGGGCTTTGTCCACGTCAACCACGCGACGATCAGCCCGGGCGGGGCGCGCGAGTTCGCCGCGCAGGGCGGGCGGTACCTCAGTGCACCGGTGGTCGGCCGCCCGGAAGCCGTGGTGGCCGGGAACCTGACCGTGCTGGTGTCCGGCGCCGCGGACGTCCGGGCTGAAACCGCGCCGATGCTGGCTGCGATCGGACGGCGGGTCTGGGAGTTCGGCGACGCCGTGGACGCCGCGCCGACGGCGAAGATTTCGGTGAACTATCTGATCATTCACGCGTTGCAGGCGCTGTCCGAATCGATCACCTTGCTGGAGAACGCCGGACTGGACGCCGGGCAGTTCGTCGACATGATCAACGATTCCGTCTTTCCCGGTGCGGTTTACCGTGGCTACGGCGACGCCATCGCCACCAGCGCTTACACGCCGCCGGGGTTCACCGCCGCGCTCGGGCTGAAGGACCTGAAACTCGCGCTGGACACCGCCGGCGAACTGGGCGTCGAACTGCCCGCCGGACCGGTTCTTCAGGACGTGTTCGCCACCGCGGTCGAGCAGGGCGGCGCGGACCTCGACTGGGCGAGCATCGCGGAGGTGACCCGGCGGCGGTCGCACTGAGCAGCGGCCGCTTCGCGGAGGGGCAGACCGCCGAACGATGGAAATTTCCCTGGCACCTGGAGTAACCCTGCTGCCCCCGGAGGCCGTTCCGGAGCCGTCGCCCGGCGCCTCGGCAAGCGCTTGAGCAGCACCGCGCCGGGAATGCACAGGAGCGGGGTGGGGACAACCCCAGCACGAGCCGTCGGGTCTGCTGGTTTCCCGCCGGGGCGCCGCGCCGCAATACTCGCCCGGGTGACCACCGAAAAGCTCGTCCTCCCCTCGCCCCCACGGCCGGGAAGCGACTTCGCCCGGCTCTGCCGCCGGATCACCGACGCCGGTCTGCTCGACCGCCGCCCCGGCTACTACACCGCTCGAATCGCGCTCCTGACCGTGCTGTTCGCGGGAGGCTGGGTCGCGTTCGCGCTGCTCGGCGACTCGTGGTGGCAGCTCGCCGTGGCCGCGTTCCAGGCGTTCATGTTCGGGCAGATCGCCCTGCTTTCGCACGATCTCGCGCACCGGCAGGTGTTCCGGACGCGCCGTCCCGCGGAGATCGCCGGGCGTCTCGCCGGGAACCTCGGCATCGGGATGAGCTACGGGTGGTGGATGGACAAGCACACCCGCCACCACGCCAACCCGAACCACGAGGAGCTGGACCCGGACGTCGACCCGGACGTCCTCGTCTGGTCCCAGCGCCAGGCCCGGGAGGCCCGCGGCGTGCCCCGGTTCATCGGCCGCCACCAGGCGGTGCTGTTCTTCCCGCTGCTCACCCTCGAAGGCCTCAACCTGCACTGGTCCGGCATCCGCGCGGTCGCGCGCCCCGGCCTGCGCCGTCGCGGGCTCGAAGCGGGGCTGCTGTTCACCCACGTCGCGGTCTACCTCGCCGCGCTGTTCATCGTCCTCCCGCCGGGTCTGGCGCTGCTCTTCTTCGCGGTCCACCAGGGACTGTGGGGCGTCTACATGGGTTCGATCTTCGCGCCGAACCACAAGGGCATGCCGACGCTGACCGGCAAGACGGACCTGGACTTCCTGCGCAAGCAGGTGCTCACCTCCCGGAACGTCGCGGGCGGACCGGTGATCGACGTCCTGCTCGGCGGCCTCAACCACCAGATCGAGCACCATCTGTTCCCGAGCATGCCGTCGGTGCACCTGCGCCGCGCCCAGCCGATGGTGCAGGCGTACTGCGCCGAGATCGGCATCCCGTACCTGCGCACCGGGCTGGTGTCCTCCTACCGGCAGACGCTGCGTCACCTGCACGAAGCTGGGGCTCCTCTCAGGAACGCTTCGTAGACTCGGTGGCATGACCTTCCAAGCATTGACTCCGGCGGCCTTCGGCGCGAAGGCCGCCGGAGCTCGTGCTGAGCGGATGCGCCAGTCTCCGCAGTACGCCGACGGCGTCTTCCACAACGCCGCCGCCACGCGCGCGACGCCCTCCTCCCCCGGCGGGCTCGTCCGCGAGTTCCTGTTCGGCGAGGACCGCGCCCGCCGCCGGCCGGGCGGTGAGATCCCGCTGGTCTCCTCGCCCGCCGCCTCCGCCGCGGACGGTCTTTTCCTTACCTGGTACGGACACGCGTCCACGCTGGTGGAGATCGACGGCGCCCGCGTGCTGTGCGATCCGGTGTGGGGCGACCGGGTTTCGCCCGCCGCGTTCGCCGGGCCGCGGCGGCTGCACGCTCCCCCGGTTTCGCTGCGCGAACTGGGCACGCTGGACGCGATCGTGATCTCCCACGACCACTACGACCATCTGGACCTGCCCACCGTCCAATCCTTGATTTCGCTGACCGACGCACCGTTCCTCGTCCCGCTCGGCGTCGGCGCGCATCTCGAACGCTGGCACGTCCCGGCCGCGCGGATCGTCGAACTCGACTGGCACGAGGACGCTCACGTCGCCGGGATCCGGTTCGTCGCCACGCCCGCGCAGCACTTCTCCGGCCGCGGCCTCGCGAACGACAGCACACTGTGGGCGTCGTGGGTGATCGCCGGTCCGGAGCATCGCGTCTACTACAGCGGCGACACCGGATACTTCCCCGGTTTCGCCGAGATCGGCGCGAAGCACGGCCCGTTCGATGCGACTCTGATCCAGGTCGGCGCGTACGCCCCGCATTGGCCGGACATCCACATGACGCCGGAGGAAGGCGTCGCCGCCCATCTGGACGTGCGCGGCGGGCTGCTGGTCCCGGTGCACTGGGCGACGTTCACGCTGGCCATGCACACCTGGTCGGATCCCGCGGACCGGGTGTGGCGGGAGGCGAAGGCGAACGACCTTCCGCTCGCGATCCCGAAACCCGGGCAGCGGATCGACGCGTCCGCCCCGCCGCCGGTGGACGGATGGTGGCAGACCCTGGGCTGACGGACGGCCGCCCCGTCCGTCAGCCGGATCCCGCCGCGCTGATCCACGCCGTCACGAACGGACCCGATTGGCGCGCCGACGACCTGCTGCGGGCCTCCGAACGGACCCAGCTCCGCGTGATCCGGGCCGGCGGTCCCCCGGATGCGTTGACGGTACTGGGTTTGCTCGGCCGCACCGCCCTCGTGCGCCGGTCCGCGCTCGCGTGCCTCCGCTAGACGGCGGCGCGAGAGGACCCGAATTCGATCCGGTGCCGGTGCACGCCGCCGAACATCTTTTCCGGGCTCATCACCGTCTTCATCATCAGGGGCATCAGCAGATCACGCATGATCCGCGCGACCGGCCCCGCCGCCTTGTCGTTGTTGATCTTCGCCGCCCGCGCGATGATCCGCTCGACCCGTTCCCGCCGGGCCGCCTCGTACTGGGCGAAAGCCGTTGCCACGTCCGGAGAATCCCGCAGCGCACGAGCCAGTTCGAGCGAGCTCTCGACCGCCTGCGACGCTCCCTGCCCGGAACTCGGCGACGTCGGATGCGCGGCGTCGCCGACCAGGGCGACCCGGCCGCGGTGCCACGTCCGCACCGTCGGGATGTCCTCCAGAACCCCAGGCTGGCCAACGTCTTCCGGCTTCAGCAGGGCGATGATGTCGCGCGCCGGGACGTCGTCCGCGTGCCGTTCGCGCAGCACCGAGAGCCAGTGCTCCGGCGACGCGGTCTTCGCCTCGGCCGGGTCGGCGGCGGGGACATTGCTGAACCAGAGAATCTCGTCCGCGTCGATGAAGTAGCCGAAGAACGCCCGCTTGCCGAAGGCGAAATGCTGGTAGTTCCCGGTGACCGGCAGGCCGGGGTTGCGGATCCAGCCGCCGAGACCGAGGAGTCCGGTGTAGCGCGGAGCAGGTGCCGCCGGGTCCAAAGTGGACCGGACAGCCGACCGGATGCCGTCCGCGCCGATCAGCACGTCGCCGGTCGCGGAAGAACCGTCCGCGAAGTGCGCGATCACCCGGTCTGCTTTGTTCTCCACGGACTTCAGCCGCTTGCCGAATTCGACCGTGATCCCCCGGCTCAGCGCTTCGTCCATCAGCGCGCGGTACAGCCGGTCCCGGCGCAGCAGCAGGCTCGACGGCAGACCCGGCAGCCCGTCGAATCTGCCGACCACCCGGCCTCGGTGATTCTGCATTATCATTCCCGGCACCTCGATGCCGACCGCGGCCACCGCGTCGTCGGCATCGATCTGCCGCAAAGCGTTGCGGCCGTTGGGAGACAGCGTCAGCGCGCTGCCGACTCCGTCCGCCGACTTCGGGTAAGCCTCGTAGACAACGGCTTCGATTCCCGCTCGCTGCAACGCCATCGCGGTAGTCGCACCGGCGATGCCGCCGCCGATCACTAGTACGTTCATGTTCTCCCCTTGAAATAGGTTTCCCACGCCTGCCGGTAGTCCTCCCCGGCAACCGACTCGGCGAGCCGTTCGACGAAGCCGCGCTCCGCCTCGATCTTCGTCAGCCGGTAGTCCTCCTCGACCAGGAACCACCAGGCGAGCCCCTGCTCCCGCGCGGCGTCGATCGTCGCGCGGATGTCGTCGGCGATCGCGGCGAGCGCGGCCAGCCGCTGCTGGAGCAGCTCCCGCACCTCGTCCACCGGCAGCACCACGAACAGCGACAACGCCGCCCCGAACAGCGGATACTCGGTGGCCGGTTCGGCGACGAGCTCGCGCATCCAGTCGAACAGCTCGAGCCGCCCGGTGGGCGTGATGGCGTAGACGGTCCGCTCCGGACGCGCCGAATCGCGCAGCGTCTCCCGCGCCGCGATGAACCCGGCCTTCTCCAGCTGCCCGACCACCATGTACAGCGAGCTGCGGGTGTACTTGAAATCCCGCTCCTTGCCGTACTCCACGAACCGCCGAGCCATCTCGTACGGATGCATCGGCTCCTCGATCAAGCCCGCCAGCACGGCCAGCCCGAGCGGATTCCCCACCACGCGTCGCTTCACCCACGAACTCCTTTAGTCAGGATCGACTATACGCAGAAGAGTAGTCGATGTCGACTATGTGGGCGTGGGGTAGGAAGGAGGCATGAAGCTCAAGCTCGATCTTCACGACATCTACAACCGCGGCGGGGAGATCGACCGGGCGCTGCGCGCGGTCATCGACGAGGCGGTCGCAAAGAAGGCGCCGCTCGTGGAGATCATCCCGGGCAAGGGGTCCGGGCAGTTGAAGAAGCACGTGCTGCGGTTCCTGGAGCGCAAGGACGTGAAGGCGCTCTACCACCGCGTCGAGAAGGACAAAGACAACTTCGGGCGGGTGTTCGTGCACTTCCGCTGGAAGTAGCGCGAACACCCGCGCGGAGTCAGAGCCAGTCGTCCGGGCGGGGCCAGGGCATCAGCGCGGTGAGCGCGTCCGGCACCGGCTCGGTGACCGTGTACTGGCCGCGGTGGAACAGCAGCGGGCGAGCGTCGGACGTCTCGCCCAGCGCGGTCACGCGGCCGACCACCACGTAGTGGTCCCCGGCTGGATGGACCGCCTGTACCGCGCAGTCCACCCAGGTCAGGGCTCCGTCCAGCAGCGGCGCGCCCGACGGGGCCGGTCGCCAGGACACTCCGGAGAACTTGTCGCCGCCGCGGCGGCCGAACTCGGCGCAGACCGCCTGCTGGTCCTCGGCGAGCACGTTCACCGCGAACGTGCCCGCCGCGGCCAGCGCGGGCCAGGTGCGCGACGTGCGGGCGACGCAGAACAGCACCAGCGGCGGGTCCAGCGACAACGCGGCGAAGGACTGGCAGGCGAAACCCACCGGTCCGGTCGGCGCGACGGCCGAGGAGTCCTCGACGTAGCCCGTCACCACGGTCACTCCGGTGCAGAAGTGGCCCAGCACCTCGCGAAACCGGTCCGGCACGGCGTCGGAGACCGCGGCTGTCATTGCGCGCCCACGGAGAAGTCGTGGCCCCACAACGAAACCGCGGTGCTCTCGCGAGCGATCCACGCCTCGTCCTCGACCTGCCTGCCCTCACAGCCGAACTCGACGTCGAAGCCGCCGGGGGTCTTCATGTAGAACGACAGCATCAGGTCGTTCACGTGCCGGCCGAGCGTCGCGGACATCGGGACGTTCTTGCGCTTCGCGCGGTCCAGGCACAATCCGACGTCGTCGGTCTCCTCGACCTCCACCATCAGGTGCACGATCCCGCTCGGCGTCGGCATCGGCAGGAACGCCAGGCTGTGGTGGCGCGGATTGCAGCCGAAGAACCGCAGCCACGCCGGGTCGCCGTCGGCCGGGCGGCCGACCATCTGCGGCGGGAGGCGCATCGAATCGCGGAGCCGGAAGCCCAGCACGTCGCGGTAGAACCGCAGCGCGGCCTCGTCGTCGTGGGTCGACAAAACCACGTGGCCCAAGCCCTGCTCACCGGTCACGAACCGGTGCCCGTACGGGCTCACCACGCGCCGGTGCTGCAGCGCGACGCCGTGGAACACCTCCAGCGTATTGCCGGACGGATCGGTGAAGCTGATCATCTCCGCGACCCGGCGGTCCGCCAGCTCGTCCGGCGTGCCTTCTTTGTACGGCACCGAAGCCGCGTCGAGGCGGGCGCGGACGTCGTCCAGTTCCGCGGCGTTGGCCGCCTCCCAGCCCGCCTGCGCCAGCCGGTCCTTCTCTCCCGGCACGATCACCAATCGCGCCGGGAAATCGTCCATGCGCAGGTAGAGCGCGTTCGGGTCGGTGCCCGAACCCTCCACCATGCCGAGCACCTTCAGCCCGTAGACGCGCCAGGCGTCCATGTCCGTGGCTTCGATGCGCAGATATCCCAGCGAACGGATAGCCATCACGAACTCCCGAGGAAGTCGAGGGCGAGTCGGTTGAACTCGTCGAACTTCTCCAGCTGCGCCCAGTGCCCGCAGCCGCCGAACACGTGCAGTTGCGCACGCGGAATCGTCTTCAACGCCAGCAGTGCGCCGTCGAGCGGGTTGACCCGGTCCTCCCGGCCCCAGACGAGCAAAACCCGTTGGCGCAGGCGGTAAGCCTCGCGCCACAACATGCCTTCCTCGAAGGAGTCCGGCAGGCTGAACGACTTGCCCATCGCCCGCATCGCGGCGAGCGATTCCGGCGAACGCGCGATCTCGAAGCGTTCGTCGATCAGCTCGTCGGTGACCAGAGCCTGGTCGTGCACCATGATCCGGAGGAACGCTTCCATCCGCTCCCGCGTCGGGTCCCCGGCGAACTTCGACAGCAGCCGCACGCCTTCGGTCGGGTCCGGCGCGAACAGGTTGACGCTCAACCCGCCCGCGCCCATCAGCACCAGCCGTCCCGCGCGTCCCGGATGGTTCAGCGCGAGCCGCACCGCCGCGCCCGCGCCGAGCGAATTGCCGACGAGGTGCGCCTTTTCGATGCCGAGCCGGTCCATCAGGCCGACGACCGCGTCCGAGCTGTGCCGGAAGTACTGCGGGTGGTCAGTCGGCTTGTCGGACCGGCCGAACCCCGGCTGGTCGACCGCCAGCGTCCGATAGGACTTCCCGAACACCGGCAGGTTCCGGCCGAAGTTGCTCCACGCCGAAGCACCGGGGCCGCCACCGTGCAGCAACAGCACCGTCTCGGCGTTTTCCGCGCCGGACTCGTGGTAGTGCAGGCGAATGCCGCCCGCAGTGTCTACATAGGAACCTTCAGGCGCCATCAGACCATCGCATTCTCAACAGGCAAGCCGAACTCGCCGGTGCCGAACATGACGTACGCGCGCTCCGCGTCGTTCGCCGCGTGCACCCGGCCCGCGTGCGCGTCGCGCCAGAAGCGCTGGATCGGCGTGCCCCGCTGCAGCGCGCGGCCGCCGGAGTTCTCGAAAAGCCGGTCGATCGCGGAGATCGCCCGCTCGGTGCCGCGCACCTGGTCCCGGCGCACCCGCAACCGCGTGCTGAACGGCAGCTTCTCGCCCTTGCAGGCCAGCTGGTACAGCTCGTCGATGTTGTGCGTCAGCTGCAGCCAGGCCGCGTCGATCTCGCTGCCCGCCTCGGCGATCCGCACCTTCGAGAACGGGTCCTCTTTGGACTGTTCGCCCGCGTACGCCGCCCGCACCCGCTTGCCCTGGTGCTCCACGTGCGCGTCGTACGCGCCCTGCGCCATCCCGATGATCGGCGCGGTGATGGTGCTCGGGTGCACCGAGCCGTACGGCAGCCGGTACAGCGGACCCGGATTGACTTCCTGGCCCGGGGTCTTGCACTTCGACGTCGCCATGAAGCTCAGCGCGCGGTGCTTCGGCACGAAAACGTCCTCGACGACGATGTCGTTGGACCCGGTGCCGCGCAGCCCGACCGTGTCCCAGACGTCCACAATGGAGTAGTCCGAGATCGGCACGAGATACGTGCAGAAGTCCACCGGCTTGCCGTCGGCGAACGCGGGCCCGCCCAGCAGCACCCACGTGCAGTGGTCGCTTCCGGACGAGAAGCTCCATCGCCCGGACAGCCGGTAGCCGCCCTCGACGACGGTCGCCTTGCCCATCGGCGCGTACGAAGAAGAAATCCGCACGTCGTGATCCTCGCCCCACACGTCCGCCTGGGCTTGCGCGTCGAACAACGCGACGTGCCACGGGTGCACGCCGAGAATCGACGCGACCCAGCCGGTGGACCCGCAGGCGCTCGCGATGAGCTTGACCGCGGTGTAGAAGGTGACCGGGTCGGCTTCCAAGCCGCCGTACGGTTTCGGTTGCAGCAGGCGGAAAAATCCGGTCTCCTGCAGCGCTTTCACTGATTCGGCGGGGATCCGACGGGCATCCTCGGTCTCCTGTGCGCGTTCCCGCAGCACGGGAAGCAGGTCGCGCACCCCCGCGATCACGGCAGCCAGCTCGCTCATCGGCCGTCCTCTCTCGCTCGACACGCTCAAGACTAGAACACGTTCTCGTTTTTGTCGACGCGGTCCGCCCCGCGCGCGCCGTGCAACCCTGCCCGGCGGCCGGAAAACACGCAGTCAGCCAGCGAAAGGCCGCTCACATACGACCTGGAACAGATTCCCACTGCGGTGCGTCCGGCGGCGTAGAGACCGCGGACGCCGGCCACCGCGCCGGTGTCCTCGTCGACCACCAGACCGCCCAGCGTCAGCATCGGGCACGGGTAGCCGAGGTTCGGTTTCACCGACACGTCGATCAGCGAGTACGGCGGCGTGTCCAGCGGGCGCGCGAAGTCCGCCGGCTTGCCCGCCGGATCGGGACCGCGCTGGTACTCGGCGTACGTCGCCGCCAGCCCGTCCGGGTCGATTCCGGCGCGCGTGGCCACTTCTTCCAGCGTTCCGCCGGTCACCCGGCCCTTGCCGAGCAGATACCGCAGTTGCAGCGTCGCGAACCACTGACCTTGTTTCCGCCCGTCGCGCCGGGCTTCGGCGACGATCGGCTCGTCGACCAGCAGCCAGCCGCGTCCGCCGTGCTCAGCGATCATGCGCTCGCCGATCGCCGCGCCGTACCGGGATTCGTCGATGATCCGGCGGCCGTCCGCGCCCACCAGGAGTCCGCCGAGAAACGCCGACGGCGGCGTCAGGAACCGCCACGCCGACACCCGGTCCAGCTCCGCCGTGCGCCCGCCGACCTCCACGCCCATCCGGATGCCGGAACCGTCGTCGGCGGAAGTTCCCAGATCGAGCCCGCCGCGGTACGCGGGCGCGTGCTCGCGCACCATCGCCCGGTTCACGATGAACCCGCCCGCCGACAGCACCACGCCTCGGCGTGCACTGATCCGCAGCTCACGCGCGTGCTTGCGTTCAATCCGTTCCACCCGCTGGTGCAGCGACCGGCGCATCGCGGGCACGTAGATCCCGGGCTTCGCCGCCCAATCCGCGAGCCGCGCGTGCCGTGCCCGCACCCACGAAGGCGCATCCCGCAAACTGTGCGTGAGCACCCCGGTCACCGTGCCCGAGTCGTCGGTGATCAGGTTCATCGCCTGCGTCTGCGGCAGCACCTTCACGCCGCGCTCGCGAGCCGCCGCCAGCAGCTGCTTCATCAGCAGCTTCCCGGACGTGCCCGGCCCCTTGACCCGGTGTCCGCGCGGCGCGGGTTTCGCCACGTCGCGGAAGCCGCCGGACAGTTCGCTGCCGGAGTAGTACAGATAGTGCTTGTTGCTGGGATACGACGTCTTGTAGTCGCACATGCTGCCCTCGAACGGCACACCTTGGCGCTCCAGCCACGCGACCATGTCGACGCTTTCCTCGCAGAACCGCCGCAACGTCCGCTCCGACACGACGTCGCCGGTTTCCATCCGCAGGTACGCGTACATCGCGTCCACGCTGTCGTCGACGCCCGCGGCGCGTTGCTGCGGCGTCCCTCCCCCGGCGTAGACCACGCCGCCGCTCACGCGACTGGCCCCGCCGCCGGAAAACCGGTCCACGAGGAGCACGCTGGCGCCCGCGTCGGCCGCTTCGATGGCCGCGCACACGCCGGCCGCGCCGGCTCCGATGATCACGACGTCCGCCCCGAGCTCGTCCATAGTCCGCCACCCTAGAACTGGAACACGTTCTCGTCTATGGTGACGGAAGTGGCCCCGAGCAGGCCAGCTTTAGCCGATAACACGTTGCATGTGAGGTGGCATGTCGGACGAGTACGACGTGGTGGTGGCCGGCAGCGGCGCCGCCGGGATGACCGCCGCGCTCGCCGCCGCCCATCGCGGGCTTTCCGTGGTGGTGCTGGAAAAGGCAGCCTGCTTCGGCGGTTCGACCGCCCGCTCCGGCGGGGGCGTCTGGCTGCCCGGCAACCACGCGCTGCGGGCCGCGGGCATCGAAGAACCACCCGAACGCGCGAGGCAGTACCTGGAGTCGATCGTCGGCGACGTCGTTCCGGAGCACCTGCGCACGACCTTCCTCGACCACGGCCCCGAGGTGCTCGAGTTCGTCACCCGGAACACGCCGCTGGAGTTCAAGTGGGTGCCCGGGTACAGCGATTACCACCCGGAGGCTCCCGGCGGACGTCCCGGCGGCCGGTCGGTCGAGCCGAAGCCGCTCGACGGCAAACTGCTCGGCAGCGACCTGGCACAGCTCGAACCGCCGTACAGCGCGCCGCCGCTCGGCGTGCCGATCACCCAGTCGGACTACCGCTGGCTGAGCCTGATCGCCCGGCATCCGCGCGGGTTCGCCCGGATGCTGTCGCTGGGGATGAAATGGCTGGTCGGGCGCGTCCGCGGGCAGCAGCCGCTGTCCATGGGGCAAGCGCTTGCGGCCGGGCTGCGGAAAGGCCTGCGAGACGCGGGCGTCGAGGTCCTGCTGGACACGCCGCTGGTCGATCTGCAGGTGGAGAACGACGTCGTCACCGGCATCGTGGCCCGGCGCGACGGCGAGGAGAAGCTGTTCCGCGCGCGGCGCGGAGTGGTGCTGGCCTGCGGCGGTTTCGAGCACAACGATGAGATGCGCATCAAGTACCAGCGCGCGCCGATCGGCACCGAATGGACCGTCGGCGCGGAGGCGAACACCGGCGACGGCATCACCGCCGGGCTCAAGCTCGGCGCGGCGACCGACCTGATGGACGACGCCTGGTGGGGCCCGTCGTTCCCGCTCACCGGCGGCCCGTGGTTCGCGCTCGCCGAGCGCTCGCGGCCCGGCTGCCTGATGGTCGACGCCGCCGGTACCCGGTTCGTGAACGAATCCGCGCCGTATGTCGAAGCCGTGCACGCGATGTACGGCGACGGCGACGGCCCGGGCAAGCACATCCCCGCGTGGCTGGTGTTCGACCAGCGCTACCGCGACCGCTACCTGTTCACCGGCCTCGGCCCTCGGCAGCCGCTGCCCGGGCGCTGGTACAAGGCCGGGATCGTGGCGAAGTCCGCGACGCTGGCCGGGCTCGCCGAGAAGATCGACGTGCCCGCCGACGCGCTGGAGCAGACCGTCACGCGGTTCAACGGCTTCGCGCGCAAGGGCGTCGACGACGACTTCCAGCGCGGGCTCAGCGCCTACGACCACTACTACGGCGACCCGCGCAACCGCCCCAACCCGAGCCTCGGCGAACTCGCCAAGGCCCCGTACTACGCGGTCCGCGTGGTGCCCGGCGACCTGGGCACCAAGGGCGGGCTGCGGATTGACGAGAACGCCCGCGTCCTGCGCGAGGACGGCACGGTCGTGCCCGGCCTCTACGCGGCGGGCAACACCAGCGCGCCGGTGATGGGCCGGACCTACGCCGGGCCGGGCGCGACCATCGGCCCCGCGATGGTTTTCGGCTACCTTGCGGCACAGGCGCTGGCGAACGAAGATCAGACCGGCACGGGAGGCAGGCAGTGACGCCGAAGACCGATGGATCCGAGATCCGCACGATCGACGCCGGGGCGCCCCCGGCGCGGTACGCCCGCGGCTGGCACTGCCTCGGGCTCGCCGAGCACTTCCGCGACGGCAAACCGCACGCGGTGCAGGCGTTCGGCACCAAGCTCGTCGTGTTCGCCGACACCGCCGGGAAGCTGAACGTGCTCGACGGCTACTGCCGGCACATGGGCGGCGACCTGACCCAGGGTTCGGTGAAGGGCGACGAGATCGCCTGCCCGTTCCACGACTGGCGGTGGGGCGGCAACGGCAAGTGCAAGTCGATCCCCTACGCCAAGCGGGTCCCGCTGCGGGCGCGCACCCGGGCGTGGCAGGTGCTGGAGGAGAACAAGCAGCTGTTCGTCTGGCACGACCCGGAGGGCAACCCGCCGCCGGAGAACGTCGTGATCCCGCGTGTCGAGGGCGCGTTCAGCGACGAGTGGAGCAACTGGACCTGGGACTCGATCCTGATCGAGAACGCCAACTGCCGCGAGATCATCGACAACGTGGTGGACATGGCGCACTTCTTCTACATCCACTACGCCTTCCCCACGTATTTCAAGAACGTGTTCGAGGGCCACATCGCCACCCAGTACCTCAACACCAAGGGCCGCCCGGACATGGGCATGGCGTCCAATTACGGCGGCGAGGAAAACCTGCTGCGCTCGGAGGCGTCGTACTTCGGCCCCTCCTACATGATCAACTGGCTGGTGAACTCCTTCCAGGGCTTCGAAATCGAGAACGTGCTGATCAACTGCCACTATCCGGTTTCGCCGACGTCGTTCGTGCTGCAGTGGGGCATCATGGTCAAGAAGATGCCCGGCATTTCCGACGAGCACGCGGACAAGATCGCGCAGAAGCTCGCGAAGGGCATCGGCGTCGGCTTCCTGCAGGACGTGGAGATCTGGAAGAACAAGACCAAGATCGACAATCCGCTGCTGTGCGAGGAGGACGGTCCGGTCTACCAGCTGCGCCGCTGGTACGACCAGTTCTACGTGGACGCCGCGGACGTCACCGAGGACATGACGCGCCGGTTCGAGTTCGAAGTGGACACCACGAAGGCGAACGAGGTGTGGGCGGCCGAGGTGCAGGAGAACCTCGCGCGCCAGCGCGCGGAGGCCGAGGCGGAGGAGGCTGGGGTGTGACGGCCGAAGCGACCGAATTCCTCACCTCCGGGCTGCGGCCGCACGAGTGCCGCAGCTGCGGAACCTGTGTGCTGGTCAAGAAAAACAGCCTGAAGCACACCAGCATCCAGTGGACCACCGACGCCTCGACCAGCTGTCCGGTGTTCGCCGCGCATGCCGCTTCCGGCGGCACCACTGCGTTGCTGGACACCTGCGAGAAACTCGCGGACAGCATCGACAGCGCGGTGCGCGAGGGCGATTTCGGGCCGGTGCGCAATGGCTGAGGTCGTCACACTTACCGTCGCCGAGGTGATCGAGGAAACCGCGGACGCCCGGTCCATTGTGTTCACCGTCCCGGACGAGCATGTGGAGCGGTTCGCGTACTCCCCCGGGCAATTCCTCACGCTGCGGATTCCCAGCGACCGAACGGGTTCGGTCGCGCGGTGCTATTCGCTTTCGAGCGCGCCGCACGAGGGCCGGGTGCAGGTCACGGTCAAGCGGACTGCCGACGGGTACGGCTCGAATTGGGTTTGCGACGAACTGCGGGCGGGCGCGACGATCGACGTGCTGCGGCCGTCCGGCGTGTTCTGCCCGTCCTCTTTGGACTCCAACTTCCTGTTGTTCGCCGCGGGCAGCGGGATCACGCCGGTGATGTCGATTCTCAAGTCCGCGCTGGAAAAGGGCGCCGGACAGGTGGTGCTGGTCTACGCGAACCGCGACGAGCAGTCGGTGATTTTCGCCGCCGAACTGCGCGAACTGGCCGAGCGGTTCGGCGATCGGCTCACCGTGGTGCATTGGCTGGAAAGCTTGCAGGGCTTGCCGACCGTCACCGCGTTGCGGGCGCTTGCCAAGCCTTACGTGGGGCACGAAGCGTTCCTCTGCGGACCAGCGCCGTTCATGGCCGCCGCACAGGACGCGTTGCGCGAACTCGGCGCGCCGAGGGAACGCGTGCACGTGGAGAAGTTCCACTCGCTCACGGGGAATCCGTTCGCGGACGAACCCGAACCCGAGGAGGACACCGGCGGCGAGACGACCGCACTCACCGTCGACCTCGACGGCGAGACCCGGCAGCTGTCCTGGCCGCGGCAGCGGAAGCTGCTCGACCACCTGCTCGCCGAGGGCTTCGACGCGCCGTACTCCTGCCGCGAAGGACAGTGCAGCGCGTGCGCGTGCCGCATCGTCTCCGGCGAGGTGAAAATGCTGAACAACGAGGTGCTGGACGCCGAGGACATCGCCGACGGGATCGTGCTGGCCTGCCAGTCGGTACCGTTGACCGACGAGGTGTCCGTCAGCTACGAGTGAGTGGAGAGCCCGTGCCCATCGACCCCGCGGTCGCGATCGGAGCCGATCTCGGCGAGGTCAATTTCGCCTGGACGCCGTCCGACGTGCTGCTGTACCACCTGGCCGTCGGCGCGGGCGCGGACCCGGTGGACGAGCGCGAACTGCGCTACACCTACGAGCGCGACCTGCGCGTGCTGCCGACCTTCGCCACCGTCGCGGCGAACCTCCGCACCTTCGAACCGCCCGCGCTCAAGTTCCCCGGCATCGACGTCGACCTGGCGAAAGTGCTGCACGGCAAGCAGGAGATCGAACTGCACCGGCCGATCCCGGTCGAGGGCAAGGCGGTCGCGCGGACCCGGATCGCCGACGTCTTCGACAAGGGCAAGGCTGCGGTGCTGGTGCAGGAGACCGAGGTCGCCGACGAGTCCGGCACTCCACTGTGGACAGCCCGGTCCAGCATCTTCGCCCGAGGCGAGGGCGGCTTCGGCGGCGAACGCGGGCCGTCGGACAAGATCGAGTGGCCCGACCGCGAACCGGACGCCGTGCTCGACGTGCCGACGTTGCCGCAGCAGGCGCTGTTGTACCGGCTGTGCGGCGACCGCAACCCGCTGCACGCCGACCCGGCGTTCGCCAAGGCCGCCGGGTTCGACCGGCCGATCCTGCACGGGCTGTGCACGTACGGCGTGGTCGCGAAGGCCGTGGTCGACGCGTTCCTCGACGGCGACCCCGAGCGCGTCTCGGCATTCGGGACGAAGTTCGCCGGCGTCGTCTTCCCCGGCGAAAACCTGCGCGTGCGCGTGTGGCGCGAAACCGGACGTCTGCTGGTCACGACCACCGCGCCGGAGCGTGCCGACGCGCCTGTGCTGGCCGACACAGTGCTGCGGTCCCGCTGAGCGTCGGGACCGTTATACGGTTGTCCCATGGCGGACGAGCGAGAGGGCACCTTCTTCGTGGTGCGCGGGCCAGTCGAGCCGGGCGACAAGCGCGGCCGTGAGCTGGGCTTCCCCACCGCGAACATCGCGCTGCGCGACCAGCGCGGCGAACTCGGCGACGGGGTGTGGGCCGGCTGGGCGGAACGCGCGGACGGCACGCGCGTGGCCGCCGCGGTGTCCGTGGGCCGCCGCCCGACCTACTACGGAGCCGACGGCTACCGGCTGGTCGAGGCCTTCCTGCTCGACTTCGAGGGCGACCTGTACGGCGAACGCCTCACCGTCTGGCTCGGCAAGCACCTGCGGGACCAGGAGGCTTACGGCTCCGCGCAGGAACTGATCGACGCGCTGGGGCGCGACGTCGCCGCGGCTCGCGAGTGGGTCGCCGCGCATCCGGCCGATACGCTGCCGACGCTGGCCGACCTGCCGCCGGACGGGGAAGTCCAGCGGCTCGGCTGAGAGTTACAAGGCCGGGCTGAGTCACACGCCAGCGAGCAGCATGACGCCCATGCCCGCGCCCATCGCCGCCCGGCACAGCGTGCGCGACGCGTGCCCCGGCGCCGCCGTGCCACGCGACCGCAGCGCCACCACGCCCGAACGGGCCGCGTCGAGCGCGAAGTAGGCCGCCGCCACCAGCGCGACCACCGGCCACGCCAGTCTGGTGTCCATTGTGGACATCGTGAGCCACGGCCCGTGCACCATCCCGCCGTGCGGCATCGCGGTGACCATGTACAGCATCGCCGCCGCCGACAGTGCGTGGTGCGCGCAGCCGTGCCCCTCAGCCCTGCCTCGCCAGGCGGAGACTGCGAACCAGCCCGCGGTCAGCACCAGCACCGCCTGCCAGCCCGCGGCCGGGATCGGACCGCCGACCGGCGACAGCATCGCGACCATCGCCACCACCAGCAGCAGTTCGGCGAGGTCGCCGTTGCGCACCCGGTGGCCGAGGCTGACGTAATCGAGTCTCACCAGCCGCAGCACGCACGGCAGTGCCAGCAACGCGAACAGCACGGTGAACAGCCACGCCAGCGGCACAGTCACCTCGGCACCTCACTCTTCGGACACGCTGCGTCACACGGTCTTCACTACCGTGACACGCGTGAGAAGGAGGCACCAGCCAGCAATGAGGTGATCCGCGTTGACCCACAAGGGTTATGCGCGCACCGGCAAGCCCAGGTCAGGGGGTTGTCAACACCAGCCCGCTCGTCGGGACGCCAGTCCCCGCCGTGACCACCGCCGTACCGGCGCCGGAGACCTGGTTGGCCGCCGTTCCGCGCAGCTGCCGGACCGCCTCCGCGATGCCGTTCATGCCGTGGATGTACGCCTCGCCGAGCTGGCCGCCGTGCGGGTTGAGCGGCAGTTTCCCGTCGAGGGTCAGCGTGTCGCCCGCGATGAAGTCCTTCGCCTCGCCGCGACCGCAGAAACCCAGCTCTTCAAGCTGCATCAGCACGTACGGGGTGAAGTGGTCGTACAGCACCGCGACGTCCACATCGGACGGTCCGATCCCGGATTGCGCCCACAGCTGCCGCCCGACCACGCCCATTTCCGGCAGCGCGGCGAGATCGTCGC
This sequence comes from Amycolatopsis sp. La24, assembly GCF_029087445.1. Classification (NCBI taxonomy): domain Bacteria; kingdom Bacillati; phylum Actinomycetota; class Actinomycetes; order Pseudonocardiales; family Pseudonocardiaceae; genus Amycolatopsis; species Amycolatopsis sp. La24. The sequence continues at coordinate 48,779 of NZ_JARACH010000037.1, read as the reverse complement.
GGTAGTAGCTGGTCATCACGTACTGGTCCGGCCCGCTCCCCTGCGCCGCCGCCGAGACCACCACCGGTGCCTGCCGCAGGTCACGCGCGCGCTCGAGGCTGGTGATCACGAGCGCGACGCCGCCGTCGCTTTCCTGGCAGCAATCGAGCAGGTGCAACGGTTCCGCGACCCAGCGCGAGGCTTGGTGCTCCTCCAGCGTGATCGGCCTGCCGTGGAACCAGGCGTTCGGGTTGGTGGCCGCGTGCGCCCGGTCGATGACCGCGATCTTGCCGAAATCCTCGCTGGTGGCCCCGTATTCGTGCAGATACCGCTGGGCGACCATGGCCACCGTGGCGGCCGGGGTCGCGATGCCCATCGGATAGTGGAACGCGTTGTCCACCCCGGACGTGTTCACCTGCTGGGCCGCGGCCGCAGACACGCGCCCGAACCGCATTCCGGACCGCTCGTTGAACGCCCGGTACGCCACCACGACGTCGGCGATCCCGCTGGCGACCGCCATCGCCGCCTGCTGCACGGTCGCCGCCGCCGCGCCGCCGCCGTAATGCACGCGGCTGAAGAACGTCAGCTCCGGGATGCCCAGTTCGCGGGCGAGCGCGATTTCCGCATTGCCGTCCATGGTGAACGACACCATGCCGTCCACATCGGACGGTTTCAGCCCGGCGTCCGCCAGCGCGTGGCTGACGCATTCGGCCGCCAGCCGCAGCTCGCTGCGTCCGGAATCCTTGGAGAACTCCGTCGCGCCGATCCCGGCGATGGCGGTGGTCCCGGTGAACGTCATGCGTCCTCCTCCGGCAGCGTCAGCGAAACCGTGCCGGTCACGTGCGCACCTAGACTGTCCACAGCGGACACTTCGAGTTCCACCTCGTTGCCGTCGCGGGCGATGACGCGGCCGGAGAAAGTGAGCGTGTCCCCGGCATAGCACGGCACGCCGAGCCGGATCTTGATCGAGCGGATGAGCGCCTGCGGACCGGCCCACTCGCTCACGTATCGCTGCACCAGGCCGGTGTCGGTCAGGATGTTGAGGAAGATGTCCTTCGACCCGCGTGCGACGGCGGCGTCGCGATCGTGGTGCACGTCCTGGAAATCCCGGGTCGCCAGCGCGGTGCTGATGACGAACGTCGGCGTCGCCTCGAGCACCATCGGCGGCAGTTCGGTCCCGACCGCTGCAGTCATCGCGCCACCTTCCACGCGGGCAGGGTCAATTCGTCGTCGACGCGCACGAACGCGGCGACGACCGGGAGTCCGATGCGGACCTCGTCCGGATCGGCGTCCAGCAGTTCGGCCATCACCCGCACGCCTTCCTCCAGTTCGACGAGCGCGACCACGAACGGCAGCCGCTTGCCCGGCACCGCCGGATGGTGGTGCACGACGAAGCTGTAAACGGTTCCGCGTCCGCTCGCGACGACGTAGTCCGGCACCGTGTCGAGCGATCCGTCCGGCGGCATCGGGCCGGGCGGATGCCGCAGGACGTCGCCCCACCGCTGGATGCGCAGTTCGCCTTCACGGAGACCGTCCCAGAAGAACTTCGTGTCGTGGCTGATCACCGGCCGCAGCACCGGCGACGGCGGCGGTTCCGGTTCGCGCGGGCGGAACTTCAGCACGCGGAACACCATGTCCGCCACCAGTTCCCCGTCGACGTACCAGTTCGTCCGGGTGGTCACGAACCAGCCCTCGCCGAGCCCGGTGCGCTTCGGGCCGGTGACGTCCTCCAGCGTGTTCGTGGTCGAAACGTGCTCGCCGGGCCGCAGATAGCGGTGGTAGGTCTGCTCGGAGTTGGTGGCCACAATGGACGTATACCCGGCGTCGTCGAGCACCTTCAGGATCAGCCCGAGCGGGTCGTCGTCCCCGCGCACGCCGTGCAGCCCCGGCATCGTCCACACCTGCGCCATCGCCGGCGGCGCGACGAGTCCCTCGTGGACACTCGTTTCGGCGAAGTCCGCGTCGGTGTAGACCGGGTTGGCGTCGCCGATCGCCTCGACCCAGTTGTGCACCATCGCCTGGTTCACCGGATCGCGCGCGTACCTCGGCGCGCTTTCGCCCTGTGCGGCGATTTTCGCGGCGGCTTCCTCGATCGTCATCGCGGCACCCTCGGCAGTTTCAGCCCGGCGGAGGCGATCAGTTCGCGCTGGATCTCGCTGACGCCTCCGCCGAACGTCAGCACCAGGTTCCGTTTCGCCAGCACGTCGAGCCATTCGGCGAGTTCCGCGGTGTCCGGGTCGGCGAGATCGCCGTGCCGCCCGACCAGTTCCTCCAGCAGCCTCCCGATCCGCTGGATTCGCTCGGAGGCGAACACCTTCGTCGCCGAAGCGTCGGCGATCTCGACCGACCCGTGCGCCGCTGCCGCCGCGACCTGCCAGTTCAGCAGTTCGTTGACCCGCGCGACCGCGAACGTCTCGGCCAGCACCGCGCGCACGTCCGGAAGGTCGAGCAACGCCGCGCCGTCCGGGGTCCGGCGCGCCGCCGCCCACGCCCACACCCGGTCGTGCAGACCGCCGATGCGCCCGGCCGGGCCGAGCATCACGCGCTCGTGGTTGAGCTGCGTCGTGATCAGCCGCCAGCCGCGGTTTTCCTCCCCCACCAGCATGTTCGCCGGCACCCGGACGTCCTCGTAGAACGTCGCGTTGACGTGGTGCGCGCCGTCGCAGGTGATGATCGGCGTCCACGAATAGCCGGGATCGCGGGTGTCCACGATGAGGATCGAGATGCCCTTGTGCTTCGGCGCGTCCGGATCCGTGCGCACGGCGAGCCAGACGTAGTCCGCGTCGTGGCCGCCGGTGGTGAAGATTTTCTGGCCGTTGATCACGTAATCGTCGCCGTCGCGGACCGCGCGCGTGCGCAGCGAGGCGAGGTCCGTCCCGGCTTCCGGTTCGGTGTACCCGATGGCGAAATGCACTTCCCCGGCCAGGATTTTCGGCAGGAACAAGGCTTTCTGTTCCTCGGTGCCGAACGCCTGCAGCGTCGGCCCGACCGTCTGCAGCGTCACCGACGGCAGCTGGACGTCCGCGCGGGCGGCTTCGTCGACGAAGATGTGCTGCTCGATCTCGCCGAAACCGCCGCCGCCGTACTCCTTGGGCCAGCCGACGCCGAGCTTCCCGTCGCGGCCCATCCGGCGCACGACGTCGCGGTACACCTGCCCGTGCCGCTCCCGCAGCAACGCGCGGCGCTCGTCGGCGGTCAGCAGGCCCGCGAAGTACTCGCGCAGCTGCGCCCGCAGTTCTTGTTGCGCGGCCGTCAGTTCGATGTGCATGCTCATCCCGCCACTCGTTCGCCCAGCCGGCCGAGCCGGTGCGCCGCTCCCCCGACCGCGCGGCCGAGGTCCTTCACCGCCGACGAATACCGATGCAGCGGATAAGTGCGGTCGACGCCGACGCCACCGTGCAAGTGATGACAGATCGCGAGCGCGGACGGCGCTTCCTCGGTCAGCCAGTACGCCGCGATGTCGAGCTCGGTGTCCGCGTCCAATCCGGACGCCAGCCGCCACACCGCCGACACCGCGGCCAGATGCACGGTACGGGAAGCGACGTAGACGTCCGCGATTTGCTGTGCCACCGCTTGGAAAGTCGCCAGTGGACGGCCGAATTGCGTGCGCTCGCCGACGTGCTTGGCAGTCAACGCCAGCGCTCCGGCAAGGAGTCCGTCGCCGAGCGCGAGCGCTCCTGCCAACGCGTAGCGGTGTAGCGTCTGCAACGCATGCCCTGCCGTGCGGTCACGCAAGAAATCCGCTTCGCTCACCCGCGCGCCGTCGAACCGCACGGTGTACTCCGGCATGCCCGTCGCGTTGTACGCAGGCAGGACTTCGACCCCGTCAGCGCGCGGATCCACCAGCGCGACGCCGGTGCCTCCCGGCAACGCGATCGGCGTGAGAATCCGCTCCGCTTCCGCGGCGTACGGCACGTGCGTTTTGACGCCGGTCACCGCCCACGCGCCGTCCGCCGCCGCACCGCTGGTCCCGGGGATGGAGGTCAGCGGTGCGGACGGCTCGTGCAAGGCAGCAGTGAGAATGGTCTCCCCCGCCGCCGCGGGCGGCAGGAACTCAGCGCGCTGCGCCGGGGTGCCGAGCGCCTCGACCGGCAGGATCCCGAGCGCCAGCACGGCGTACGCGGGCACCGCCGCCGCGGCCCGGCCCACCTCGGTGAGCACGGGGGCCACGTGGTCGACGCCGAGCCCGTCACCCCCGAGGTCGGCGGGCAGGGGCAGCGCGAGCAGGCCCGCGTCGGCCAGCGCTCGCCACTGGTCCGCGGGCTCGTCGGCCCTCCCGAGCACTTGCGCGGCGAGCGAGGTGATCTCGCTCTGCGTATCGTCGGGGGTGAAGTCCACTCCGGTCTCCCTCCACCTAGGTGGAACACGTTCTATTTTTAGCCGGAATGGGCTGGCTCGGCAACCCCCGGGACCGGGGCCCGAGCGGTGGATCGACCGCGAAGCGGAGAGGGGCGGCACGCCGACGTGGGTGCGGAACAAGTTCTCAAATCAGCGCTGGGCGACGTCGGCTGGCAAGCAACGCGGAAACTCGCGACCATCCCGCCCACCGCGGGCGTGCCCGACCCGAAGCCGCTGTCCCTGCCCGGCCGCGGCCAAACCGTCGTGGTCGACGTCGGCCCGCGGCACGCGCCCGCGGTGGTCCTGCTGCACTCGGTCGCCTGCACCGGGCTGCTCACCTGGTATCCCGTGCTGAAACGGCTGTCGGCGAACCACCGGGTGGTGGTATTCGACCAGCGCTGGCACGGCCAGGGCATCCGCTCGCACGACTTCAGCCTCGAGGACTGCGCGGACGACGTGGTCGCGGTCGCGGACGCGCTGGGCATCGACGAGTTCATGGTCGCGGGCTACTCGATGGGCGGCATGGTCGGCCAGCTGACCGCCCACCGCTATCCCGACCGCGTCACCGGCCTGGTCCTCTGCTCGACGGCGAGCAACTTCCGCCGCGGCGTCCGGCAACGCGTGGCGCTCGACCTGTTCGGCCGCACCCTGCACCTGCTGCGCGACCAGGCCCGCATCGGCCTGGTCCCCGGCGAACCCCGCCGCGAACGCCTCGCCCGGCTCGAGGACCACCGGTGGGCGCTGGAGGAATTCCGCTCGACGAGCCCGTGGGCGATCGCGGTCGCGCTGGACGAGATCGGCCGCTTCGATTCGACGCCGTGGCTGCACACCCTCACCCTGCCAGCGGCGGTCGTGGTGACCTCGCGGGACGGGTTCATCGCGCCCGCGCATCAGCGGAGCCTGGCGCGCAGGATTCCCGGGGCGGCGACGTACGAGATCCCTGCGGGGCACACCGCGTGCGTCTTCGCGGCGGACCAGTTCGTGGCGGCGTTGATGGCGGCGTGCACCTCGGTGCAGGCGGCGATCGGCGGACAGGAACGGGCGGCGGAGATCGCGGACTCGGCCTAGGAGTTCCCGCGCCTGCCGCGACGGCGCGCCCGCGTCCGCCGGGCCAGTGTCTTGCTGCCGTTGAAGAAGTCGTTGAGCCGGTCGAGTCCCCAGATGGCCCGGAGGACGAACGGCTGCATCAGCAGCGCCATCGACGGCGAATACTTCGCGGCGTCCGACCAGATGCCGGCGAGGTCGTCCGACATCTCGCCGTCGACGATGTAGTCGGCGAGCTGGTGGGCCACGTACGGCACCTGGCAGAGGCCGTGGCCATTGCAGGCCATCGAGTAGAAGACGTTGTCGCCCACCTGCCCGGCGACCGCCAGCCAGTCCGGGCTGATGCCGATCCACCCGCCCCAGGCCCGCTCGATGGCCACGTCGGACAGCGACGGGAACCGGCGCGCCAGATCCTTCCCCATGTCCTGCACGACGCGCGGGTCCGGGACCCGGTCGGGGAGCGGGTAGGTCTGGCCGCGCTGCGCTTGGCGGACCCCGCAGACGATGGTGTTGCGCTCGGTGAGCCGGTAGTGGGTCATCAGCTGGTGCTGGGTGATGATGCCGGACCGGCTGGTCCAGTCCAGCTCGGCGAGCCGCTCCGGCGCGATGGGTTCCGACTCGGTCTCGATGACGTACAGCGGGGTCGCGAGGTTCTTGGGCGTGATGTCCCACTCGCCGCCGTAGACGCTGGTCGCGAGCACCACCTTGTTGGCCCGCACGGTGCCGTGCGGTGTCGTGATCTCGACAACGCGGCCGGTCCGCCGGACGTCGCTCACCCGCGACTGCTCGAAGACCTTGGCCGACGAGGCGAGCAGCGCGCGGCGCACCCCGCGGGCGAGCTTGCCCGGGTTCAGCATCCCGCCGATGGATTCCCGCATCCCGCCCACGAAGCCGGCGGGGAGGCCGAGTTCCTCCCGGCTGCCGACGGTCCCCTGCCCGCCGAAGGCGCGCAGGACCGCCGCCTGAGTGCGCACCCGGAGCATCATGAGGGGCGAGACCGCACCCCACACCAGGCCGTTCGGCACGTAGTCGCAGTCGATGGCGTGCGTCTTGATGAGGTCTTCCACGTAGTGGCCCGCGTGCTCCGCCAGCTTGACCATGACCGGCATCTTCTTCGGGGACTGGACGCTGAGCATCCGCAGGTCGCCGCCCGGAGCACCGGCGATCTGACCGCCGTTGCGCGAGGCCGAGCCGTAGCCGCAGAACTCGGCCTCCAGCAGGACCACGTCCTGGTCGCGCTCCGCGAGGCGCAGCGCGGCCGCCATGCCGCCCATGCCGCCGCCGATGACCGCGATGTCGCAGGTGAGATCACCGTCCAGCGCGGGCCGCACGTCGTCCGGCCGGTCGATCCAGCCGCTGAAGTTGCTGTATTTCGTGCCGTCGGTCTTCATGCTGTCCCGATTTCCTTCTGGGGGTCCGTGCCGCTTCGTGCTCCGAGCCAAGGCGTGGGCGGTTGCCTCGCGCCTCATTGTCGGCAGCCCCGGGCGCGGCGAAAACGACACTGCGCACCGGCTTCCGCTGGGCGCAGTGCACTGTGCACTCATCGCCTACCCGCGGAACTGCGGTCCCAGGTGTCCACAGTGGACTACGAACGACGGCGGACACCGTCGTGCGAAAGCGTCGGCATTCCGCGCGTCCGCGATCAGACCGGCGCGGCCTTGCTCAGCTCGTCCATCGCCTCCGGCAACGCGTCCGCCAGCGGCCACAGATCCTTCACCAATTCCTTGGCCCCCAACAGCCCGACGCCCACCTTGCCGTCGTTCGACAGCACCGTGATGTTGAGCCCCGCTCCGTGGAACACCGGTCCCAGCGGGTACAGCCCGGTGATCCTGGCGCCCAGCAAATACAGCGGCATCGGCGGCCCGGGCACATTCGAGATGATCAGGTTGTGCACCACCGGATGCCGTTCGGCCAGCCGCAGCGCCGAATACGCGCGCACGCCCAGCCCGAACACCGTCGCCGGGGAGAACTGGGCCCAGTCGGCGAGCATGTCGGCGTCGATGTCGTAATGGTGGTCCTTCGCCCGCCGGTTCGCCTCGGCCAGGAAGAACACCCGCGCCGCCGGGTCGGGCAAATGCGTGGGCAGCGACGCGAAAAAGGCCGAAACCCGGTTGCTGCCGCGATCGCGTTCCGTGCGTTCGTGCACCGACACCGGAACCGTCGCCACCAGCGGGTCGCCCGGCAGTTCGCCGCGGCCGAGCAGGAATTGCCGCAGGGCACCGGAAACCAGCGCCAGCACCACGTCGTTCACGGTGACGCCGAAAGCGTCCTTCACCTGCTTCACCGCGTCGAGGTCGAGCTGCGCGAAGGCGACCGAACGGTGGCCGGTGATGGTGCCGTTCAGCGAGGTCCGCGGCGCGGTGAAGGGCACCGGCATTCCCTTGCCGCGCACAGTTTTCATCGCCCACTTCGGCACCAGACCCAGCAGCTCGGGCAGCAGCCGGGCGATCTCGAACGGTCGGTGCAGCAGCGAATCGGCGCTCTCGCGCAGCAGCCGCAACCGGGTGGGGAGACCGTCGTTCTCGCGCTCGTCGTCGGGCAGCTCCGGCAGCGGCGCGTCGGGTTCGAGACCGGCGAGGTAGCCGATCAGGCTGGCCCCGCCGACGCCGTCGACGCTCGCGTGGTGCATTTTCAGCAGCACCGCCAGCCGCCCGTCCGACAGGCCCTCGATCACGTAGCACTGCCACAGCGGATGCGCGCGGTCGAGCCGCTGCCCGGCGATGTGCGCGCACATCTCGGCGAGCTCGCGGTCGTCGCCCGGCGCGGGCAGGCCGATGCGGTGCACGTGGTTGTCGAGGTCGAAATCCTCGTCCTCGACCCACACCGGATGGTTCAGGTTCCAGAGCGGATTGTGGAGTTTGCGGCGGAACGCCGGGATCACCGCGACGCGTTCGGCGAGGCGGCGCTTGAACTCGGGGAACGCGTAGCCGCCGGGCATGGTCGAACCGTCGAGGGTGAGCAGGCCGCAGACGTGCAGGACCTGCGAGGGCGTCTCCAGGTAGAGGAAGCTCGCGTCCAGCCCGCTCAGTCGCTGCATGTCTTCCAGCGTAAGGCAGAACCCTGGCGACGGCGCTCGGCGGAGGTAGCATCGGGCAGGTGAAACCGGACTTCGTGACCCGCCGGGCGGCGCAGCTCGGTCTCGCCGCACTCGCCTTGCGGCCGCCGAAACCGCGGCCGACCTCGATCCCGGTGTTCTTCGCCGGCTGGCTCACCGGCGAACTCGCGCCGCACCTGCTCGCGCTCACCGCGGCCGACACTGTGCAGCACGTCGCGCGCCACGGGGTCCGCCGCCCGAGCGACCGGATCGGGCTGGCGCTGGCCGGGCTGTCCGCGGCCGGTTTCGCGTCGCTTATCGGGACCTCGCTGAAAGCGCGCCTCGAGGTCGAGGCCGCGCTCGTCGAAGCGCTCGGCGAGGACTACCGGGACAGCCTGGAGAACCCTTCGGACTTCTCGACGCCGTGGGGACGCCTGCTGATGCCGTTCCGGATGCACGAGCCGGACGTCGTGCGCGACCGGAACGTCGCGTACGCCCCTGGCGGCAAACGGTTCCTCCTGGACGTCTACCGTCCGCGCGAAACCGTCCGCGACGCCCCGGTGCTGCTGCAGATCCACGGCGGCGCGTGGAGCATCGGCAACAAGGAACAACAGGGCCTGCCGCTGATGCGCCACCTCGCCCGCCGCGGCTGGGTCTGCGTCGCGATCAACTACCCGCTCTCCCCCGCCTCGCGCTGGCCGGCGCACATCGTGGCGGCCAAGCAAGCGCTCGCCTGGATCCGCGAACACATCGCCGAGTACGGCGGCGACCCGCGCTTCGTCGCGGTAACCGGCGGTTCGGCGGGCGGGCACCTGGCCGCGCTGCTCGCGCTGACCCAGAACGACCCGGCGCTGCAGCCCGGGTTCGAGGAGGCGGACACGAGCGTGCAGGCCTGCGTGCCGCACTACGGCGTGTACGACATCGCCGCGTCGACCGGCGAGGAGGAAAGCCGGTACCGCCTGGAAAGCCTGATGGCGCGCCGGGTGTTCGCACCGGAGCACCGGCTGGACGACTACCTCGCCGCGTCCCCGATGGACCGGATCGCCGAGGACGCACCGCCGTTCTTCGTGATCCACGGCAAGCACGATTCACTCGTCCCGGTCGCGGAAGCGCGGGAGTTCGTCGCCCGGTTGCGCGCGAAATCCGCCCATCCGGTGGCGTACGCGGAACTCGCCGGGGCACAGCACGCGTTCGACGTGTTCCCGTCAATCCGCAGCGCCCACGTCGTCCGCGCAGTCGAACACTTCCTCGACTGGGCCCACGCTCAGGCATTGACCCCGGTCAACGAGAAGAACTCCTGACGCGAGCGAGCGTCCTCACGCAGCGTGCCCATCCACGTCGACGAGCCCCGTCGCGGAGGCGCAGCACGCGTTCGACGTGTTCCCGTCAATCCGCAGCGCCCACGTCGTCCGCGCAGTCGAACACTTCCTCGACTGGGCCCACGCTCAGGCATTGACCCCGGTCAACGAGAAAAACTCCTGACGCGAGCGAGCGTCCTCACGCAGCGTGCCCATTAACGTGGACGTCACCGTGGACGAGCCCGTCGCCTGCACGCCGCGCAGGGTCATGCAGGTGTGTTCGGCCTCGATCACCACGCCGACGCCCTTCGGGGACAGCTGGTCGCCGAGCCAGCCCGCGATCTGCTTCGTCAGCCGTTCCTGCACCTGCGGGCGGCACGCGAAATGCTCGACGACCCGCGCCAGCTTCGACAGTCCCAGGATCCGCTCGCCCGGCAGGTACCCGACGTGCGCGACCCCGATGAACGGCAGCAGGTGGTGTTCGCAGACCGACCGGACCGGGATGTCGCGGGCCAGGACCAGTTCGTCGTAGCCCTCGTCGTTGGGGAACGTGGTGAGGTCGAACGCGCGCGGCGTGAACAGCTCGGCGTACGCGCGGGCCATCCGGCCGGGGGTGCCGCGCAGGCTCTCCGAGTCGAGGCTGATGCCGAGCGCGCGCAGGAAGTCCCCCGCGGCGTTTTCGGCCGCGGCCAGGTCGAAGCCGGGGACGGGCTCGTGGACGACGCGGAGGGCGGTTCCGGACGACTGCATGGGCGATCCTCGGGCTTCGAGCGGCAACAGAACAGGGTTTCGCCGATAAATCTTTGTCTTATTGCCCGGCGGAGTCAATGTGACCAGGTGAACAAGCCAGGTGGAGGGTTCCGGGAACCTCGCTGGGCGTTATCGTGGGTGTGTGACGAGTGACCTGGCGACCATCCGCGCGGTAGCGGCGCTGGACGAGGACCTGCGCCGGGGGATGTACGCCTTCATCCGCGACGCCGGCCGCCCGGTGACGCGCGAGGAGGCGGCCGCGGCGGTCGGCATCTCGCGCAAGCTGGCCGCGTTCCACCTGGACAAACTCGTGACGGCCGGCCTCCTGCGCGCCCGCTACGAGACCGTCGGCGGCGTCCGCAAGGTGGGCCGCGCCCCGAAGGTCTACGAACCCGCCGCGACCGACTTCGCGATCTCCATCCCGCCCCGGCAGCCGGACGTCCTGGCCGCGATCCTGGTGGACGCGGTCGCCTCGGCGGCCCCCGGCGAACCGGCCAGGGACGCCGCCCTGCGCGAGGCTGGACGGCACGGCGCCGCCGCCGGAGCCGCCGAACGCGAACGCTCCCGCCCGGGCCGGCTGGGCACGGAACGCGGACTGACCCTGACGAGCACGGTCCTGGCCCGCCACGGTTTCGAGCCGAACCGCGAGACGCCGGTATGCCTGCGCCTGCGCAACTGCCCGTTCCAACCACTGGCCGGCCGCGCGCCGGACCTGGTGTGCGGGATGACGGACCGCTTCTTGAGCGGGGTCGTGGAAGGACTCCAAGTACCGGGGGTGACGACGACCCGGGTCGCGCCTCGCGACGGCGGGTGTTGCGTGGAGCTTCGCGGGACCGAGTCAGCCGGCAGCTGACCTGGCCTGCGCGCGGTTCGGATCGAGCTCCCGGCTGAATCTCCGCGCAGGGGCGCCAGCGAGGTCGCCAAGCGGCGCGCGAATCGTCTCCGGGCTGGTTCTGCTGCGGAGAATCAGCCTTGTTCCGTGGCACCGCGCGGTCAGCACTCAGCAGTACGCAGTGCCCGACGCGAAACTAGCCGCCCGGCGACACCGCGCGCAGCACCCTTTCCACGTGGGCGGCGGGCCAGTCCTCCGTGAACGGCCGGGTGCGCAGGAGCCAGCGGTGGAAAACCGGGCCCAGCAGCAGTTCCGCGCCGTCTTCCGGGCATGCGACTTCGGCGCGGGCCAGGCGGTCGGCGATCGCGCGCAGTTGCGGGCCCAGCAGGCGGTCCAGGACTTCGGCGCCGATGGCCGGATCGGTTTGCAGTTCGGCGGTCACCGCGCGGAGCAGGCGGTCGGTCGCCGGATCAGTCAGTTCGGCGATCATGCCGCGGACCAGGGTTTCCAGATCCGCTCGAAGATCGCCGGTGTTCGGGATGGCGACTTCGCCGGAAGCGTCGAGGCTTCGCTCCAGCAGCGCGTCAAGCAGCACCGCGGCGGGCGAGGACCATGTGCGGTACAGCGTTTGCTTCCCGGCACCGGCGCGGGCCGCGATGCCCTCCATGGTCAGGCCGCCGAAACCGGATTCGGCGGCGAGGGAGAGCACCGCGGCGTGCACTCGGGCTCGGGTGCTGGCGCGTGCCATCTCAGATCTCCGCGTCGGAGAAACGCTTGTCCTGACGGTAATCCGTCAGCCGTCCGGACAGTGCTGCCGCGACCATTCCGGGGGCATCGGCACCGGTCAGGACGCGCAGGCGCTGGTCGGCGGGGTCGTTGACGTGCTGCAGGATCTCCGCGGCGATCTCGGCGGGCGGAGTGCCGCCGCCGGTGCCGGCGGTCGCCCACGGGACGGTCGTCGTGCCGAACATCCGCTCGCGCAACCCGTCGTACGCCGGGTTCGGGGCGGTGAACCGCATGCTGCCGGTCGCCCATTCGGTGTCCATCCCGCCCGGTTCGACAATGCTCACGCGCACGCCGAACTCCGCGACCTCCTGCGCGATCGCCTCGCTCATCCCCTCCAGGCCCCATTTGCTCGCGTTGTACAGCCCGAATCCCGGCACCGAACCGGCACCGCCGACCGAAGAGATCTGCACGACGTGCCCCGATTTCTGCTCGCGCAACACCGGCAGCGCGGCTTGGGTCAGCCACAACGCGCCCAGCAGGTTCGCCTCCAGAATGTCCCGCGCTTCCTCCTCGCTTACCTCCTCAGCCATGCCGACCAGTCCGTACCCGGCGTTGTTCACCACGACGTCCAGCCGGCCGAACTCGGCCACGGCCCGCTGCACGGTTTCCCGCGCGGCGGCCCGGTCCCGTACGTCGAGCACGTGCTCCACGACGTTCCGGTGTTCCGGCGCGCTGCCCGGCGTGCGGACGGTCGCCAGCACTCGGTCTCCCGCCTCCGCCGCGGCCAAAGCCAGCGCCTGCCCCAGGCCGCGGCTCGCTCCGGTGATCACCCATGTTCTCGTCATGCCGCCGACGCTAGCACGAAACGAGACGTACCGTCTCGTTTCACTCTCCGTAAGCGATTCAGCTATCCGCGGGGTAAGCGAGATCGACCGGCTGCTCGGCCGGAGGTCCGTCCGGCCACCACTGCCCCGCGACGCGCACGAATCGGTACCACCGGCTGTCCCGTCCGTATCGCAGCTGCACTGGCCCGGCCGTCACCCGGTTGCGCCATACCTTTACCTCCTCCGCCAACTCCGCGAGTTCCGCCCGAGCCGCCGCCAACGGTCCGGGGCCGGGACTCCACACGTCCCGCAGTGCCGCGAGCCCGCTCCGGCCCGCTTCCCGCCATGCCTGCGCCGACACGATCAGCTCCGACGGCGCGACTTCGGCGGCAGCGGCCAGTCCGAACACGTCCGCGCCCGGCCGGGCGGCCCGGCGCGCCAGGTCCTCGGCGAAAGTCAAGTCCGCCAAGGCATCCCGGGCATGCAGCAGGTCTAGCGCGAGCGACGCGGCGTCGGCGGCCAGGGCGGCGAGGCCGGCGGACGTCAGGCCGGAGCGCGCGGGCGGGTCGAGGTCGAGCACGGCGGGCGGACCGGGTTCGCCGGGGATCGCGGGCAGCGGCGGCAGCGGCGCGATCCGCCGTGCGTACGCCTTTTTCGGCGTCAGCCCGACCTCCGGCGCGCGAGCCGGACGCGCGGCGCTGGGGGTCCGCAATTCGCGCAGTTGAGCCAAAACCTCGTCCCGGCCCCGGCCGCGCAGGGTGAACAGCACGAACGGATCGGCGTCCACCTCGTCGGCGACCAGGTAGTACACCGCCGCCACGTGTTTGCACGGATTCGCGCTGTCCGGACAGGAACAGCGCGGCCGCAGATCGCCTGGTCCGGGCAGCAGGTCGGCTCCGGCCTCCCGTGACTGGACGGCCAGTTCCTCGGGCAATTCGCCGTCGAGCAACGCGGCGGCGTGCCCGAGGCGGCGACCAGCGACGTCGAGCAGCTTGTCCCATTCCGACGCGCTGAACTCGCGCATCCGGATCGCGACCCGGTACGGATCCGGGCGGCTTCCCCGCACCCACGCGGTGATCTCGCCCGCGCTGATCGCCAGCTGGTCCACAACGCCCTTACGCGCGTACGTCCGCCCGCGCGGCAGCCGGTTCGGATCGAGTTTGGCGCGCTGCTCCAGCGCCTCCACCCACGCCCGGCCCCACCACCGGTGGCCGAACGTCCGCCGCGGCGGCATCAGCCGCTCCCGAGCCGGACCAGGTCGGCGAGCTGGTCGTCGGACAGTTCGGTGATCCAGTCCTCCCCCGCCCCGACGACCGCGTCGGCCAGCCCGCGCTTGGTTTCCAGCACCGCGGCGACGCGTTCCTCCAGCGTGCCCTCGGCGATCAGCCGGTGCACCTGCACCGGCCGGTCCTGCCCGATCCGGTACGCGCGGTCGGTGGCCTGGTCCTCCACCGCCGGGTTCCACCAGCGGTCGTAGTGGATCACGTGCGTGGCCTGGGTGAGGTTGAGCCCGACGCCGCCCGCCTTGAGCGACAACAGGAACACCGGCACCTCGCCGGACTGGAACGCGGCCACCATCTCGTCCCGCTGCTTCGGCCCGACCTCGCCGGAAAGCAGCGCGGTGGGCAGCCCGCGTTCGGCGAGCCGCCGCTCCAGCAACCGGCACAGCCGCACGTATTGGCTGAACACCAGCACGCTCTCGCCCTCGTCGAGGATGACGTCCAGCAGTTCCTCGAACGCGGCGAGCTTGCCCGACCGTCCGCTCAGCGCGCCGGTGCTTTCCTTGAGGTAGTGCGCCGGGTGGTTGCAGATCTGCTTGAGCTCGGTGAGCAGCTTCAGCACCTGGCCGCGCCGCTGGACCCCTTGTGCTTCCCGGATCTGCGCGAGGTTCTCCCGCACCACCGCCTCGTACAGCGTGGTCTGCTCGGCGGTGAGCGGGACGTACCGGTCGGTCTCGGTCTTCCGCGGCAGTTCCGGCGCGATGTCCGGGTCGGTTTTGCGGCGGCGCAACAGAAACGGGCGGACCGTCGCGGCGAGCCTTCCGGTGACCGTCTCGTCCCGGTCCCGTTCGATCGGCCGCGCCACGGTGCGGCGGAACTTCTCCAGCGGACCGAGCAGCCCCGGCGTGGTCCAGTCGAGCAGCGACCACAGTTCGGTGAGCCGGTTCTCCACGGGCGTGCCAGTGAGCGCGACGCGAGCCGCCGCCGGTACCTGCCGCAACTCTTTCGCCGTGGCGGACAACGGATTCTTGACGTGTTGCGCCTCGTCCGCAGCGACCATGCCCCAGTCCACTTCGGACAGCAGCTCCCGATCGCGGCGCAGCACCCCGTACGTGGCGAGCACGACCTCGTCCGGGGCCAGGTCGTCGAGATGCCGTCCGCCGCCGTGGAAGCGGCGCACCGGCACGTCCGGCGCGAACTTGCCGAACTCGCGTTCCCAGTTGCCCAGCAACGACGTCGGGCACAGCACGAGCGTCGGGCCCGCGGCCTGCGCGCGGCGGTGCAGGTGCAGGGCGATGAGCTGGATTGTCTTGCCTAGACCCATGTCGTCGGCGAGGCAGGCGCCCAGGCCGAGTTCGGTCATCGCGATGAGCCAGCCGAGCCCAGCCCGTTGATACGGCCGCAGCGTGGCGGTGAGCCCAGCCGGTTCCTCGACCGGCGCGGGCTCCCTCTCTCGCAACCGTTCGGCGAGCCCGGACAGTGCTGGTTGCGGGGCGAACTCGACGCGTTCGCCGTCGACCTCCAGCTCGCCGGTGAGCGCCGCGGCCAGCGCTTCCGCACCGGTGAGCCGCGAGCGCCGGGCCCGCATCCGCGCCAGCAAGGCGGGATCGAGCTTCACCCACTGCCCGCGCAGCCGGACCAGCGGCCGTTTGGCTTCGGCGAGCGCCGCGACCTCCTCGTCGGTGAGTTCGCTGCCGCCGAGGCTGAGCCGCCAGCGGAACTCCAGCAGGCCGTTGAGCGGGAACGCCGGACCGGATTCGCTCGCCGGAGCCTGCGTGACGCTCGCCTTCGCCCGTACTTCGCCGGCGAAAAGATCCTTGGGCCACAGGACTTCGATGCCCGCGCCGCCCAGGTCGCGTGCGCCGGTGCCGAGCAGGTCGACTACCTCGTCGTCGGTGAGCGGGAGCGTGGTGGGCGCGGGTTCGGACAGGATCCGGCCCAGCGGCGGCCAGGCTCGGGCGCCTCGCCTCAGGCCCAGCAGGAGCTGCGTTTCGACCTGGTCGCCCAGCCGGTGCAAGACCGCTTCGGGCGCGTCCCAGAGAGTGGCGGCTTCGACGACCAGGCTCGGTTCCAGGGTCGAGCGGACGGCGAGGACTCCGGCGAATTCCTCGTCGGTCGCTTCGATCCGCAGCAATAGTTGTGCGCCGTCTGGGCTGCGGGCTTCCAGTTCGGTGAGCCAGGCCGCGCCGTCTGGGTCCAGCAGGGTGGGCTGTGATTCCGCGAATGCTGCGCCGCCGGAGCCGATCGCTGCGGCCGGGCTCCGCACGAGGACGTCCGCTGCCGCGTCCCATACCGCGCGGACCAGGGATTCCGGTGAGTGCAGGCGGATTCGTTTCACGCCGGATAGGGGGAGGGCGTGTGCTTCGGGCGGCAATGCGGCGGCTAGTCCGCGGAGGAGTTCTTCGTCGGATGCGTCGAGGGGGCCTACTCGCCAGGTGCCCAGGCCGCTCGGGGTCGACGCTGGACGCAGGCGGCCGCGCGCTACCAGGTTCACGCCGGCGTTTACTACTGCTGACCAGGCTGACAGGGCTGGGCTGGTTTCGTCCGGTACTACGAGGAGGCGGGGGATCGCTTTCTCCAGCGGGACGAGTCTCGCCATGACCTCGGTGCGGGCGAATTTTCCGCCGCCGGGCAGGACTAGCTGGATCGGGGTGTCTCCCTCGATCTCGTCGCCCCACAGCGCCAGGACTCCCTCTCGCGGGGGATCCGAGGGGAGGTAGGTGGCTTGGGTGGTCTGGTCGAACTCCACTGGGGCACGGTAGCTCGTGGGTCTGACAGTTCTCGTCGCCTGGCGGCGACATCGCTTTGGGTGATTGCGTGGGGCACCCCGAAGCTTGATTGTGCTGACGGTCTGAGGGTGCTTGTCAAGGCGGGAAAGATGCCTTGACAAGCACCCTCAGACCGCAGGAGAGCTTCGTATCGGGGTGCGGGGGTGGTGTGGGTGCACCGATCGTTGAGTGCATCGGCTGCGGTTTCGCATCGTGTGGGGCTAGCGCCCCAATGTGGCATTGGGTGCATGTGACGCACCCAAAGTGGCATTGGGTGCATGTGACGCACCCAATGTGGCGTTCGGTGCGTGGGACGCACCCAATGCCGCATTGGGGCGGCATCCCGAGCGGGCGCGAGGTGAGCGGGCGCGAAGCGAGTGGGCGCGGGGCAAGCGGGCGTGGCGCGAGTGGGGCGAGCGGGCGGCGCGAACGGGCCGTGAAGGGCTCCTTGAGGGAATCCAAGTCCGGGAAGGGGCCCCTCACGGCCGTCACGGACCGTCGTGGGGCGCCGAGGGGCGTGAGGGGAACCCTCACGGAATCAGATTCCCTCAGGGTGGCCCTCACGCACGCGGCTATTTGTCCAGCAGCAGGTGGACAGAAAGCTCCAGGCGGCTGGCCACATCGGCTGCGGAGGCGCGGCGGGTCACCCAGGCGACGAGGTTCGCCATCCACACATCGGCGACTACGTGGAAGATGTCGCGGTCCGCTTCGGTGGGGTCGTCGATGCCCATCGCGCTCGCGAACATGTCTTCCATCAGCCTGCCGACCAGTTCGACCTCGGCGGCCGCGGACGTGTCGGCGAACATGAACGCTCGCACCATCGCCTCGGTGAGGTGCGGATCGCGCTGCATCAGGCGGGTGTTGCGGCCCAGGACGAACATCAGGCGTTCGGCGGGGGTTTCGCCGGGGATCGCGCTTCGTTGAATCTTTTCGTGCGCGGCCTCGAACTGCTGAGCCAACCCTGACACGAGCAGGTGAATCTTCGACGGGAAGTACCGGTAGAGCGTGCCCAGCGCGACGTCCGCCTTCTCGGCGACCGCGCGCATTTGCACCGCGTCGTAGCCGCCCTTCGAGGCAAGCGAGAGCGTCGCGTCGATGATGCGGCGGCGGCGGTCCCGCTGGGCCGCGGAGCCCAGTTCCTCGCCCATCGCGCCGAGGCCGTTCGCCCGCGTTTTCGCCGCCGGCGTCTTCGCCTTCCCCGGCATCGCAATCCCCTCTGTCGTCACGCAAGCCGTCTTGCGGAACTCGTTCCAGTTTCCGGCTAAGCGTACCTGCCCTGGAGAAAGGTTCAACTCTCGACCGCCTGGCGGAAAAACTGTAACACGTTCTACACTAGCCAGTAGCTCTGTACCCCGCGAGGAGGAGACCGATGCCGGTCGCGCTCACCGAGGAACAAACCGCGCTCGCCGCCGCTGTGCGGGATTGGGCGGCGGCACACGATCCGGTCGCCGCTGTGCGCGCGGCCGAAACCACGGGGGCCAGTCTCCCGGACGGGTTCGCGGCGCTCGGCATTACCGGCGTCGCGTTGCCTGCGTCGGTGAACGGTGCGGACGGGACGGTCGCGGATCTCGCGGCCGGGCTTGCCGCCGCGGCGGAGGCGCTGGTGCCGGGGCCGCTGCTGAGCACCGCGCTGGCGGGGCTACTGCTCGCGGAGCATTCGAAGGAACTCGCGGCCGAGATCGCCGAGGGGACCGCGCAGGTCGCGGTGCAGTTGGAAGAGTCGGCGACCGTACCCGGCGCGGACGCCGAATCATGGTTGCTCGTGCCGCGCGGTGATCGGTACGTCTTGAGTCCGCCCGGAACAGCGGTGGAACCGTTGGCGCCCTTCGACTTTTCCCGGTCTCTGGGGCGGGTCGGGGCCGACGTGCCGGGCGAGGTGCTGGACCTGCCGGACGTCCGCGATCTCGCGGCGACGCTCGCGGTCGCGGAAGCGGCGGGCGTGGCGCGCTGGTGCCTGACGACGGCCGTCGAATACGCCAAGGTCCGGGAGCAGTTCGGCCAGGTGATCGGTGCTTTCCAGGCGGTGAAACACCTCTGCGCGGAGATGTTGTGCCGCACCGAAGCGGCCGAGGCGCTGGCGTGGGACGCGGCTTCGTCGGTCGGCGACCCGCTGGCCGTCGCGAGCGCTGCGGCGGTGGCGTTGGACGCTGCCGTCGAGAACGCGAAGGACTGCATCCAGGTGCTCGGCGGGATCGGGTTCACCTGGGAGCACGAGGCGCACCTGTACCTGCGGCGCGCGTTGGGGTTGCGGCAGTGGCTCGGCGGTTCCCGGAAGTGGCGGCAGCGGGCCGCGGACCTGGCGTTGGCCGGGAAGCGGCGGACGCTTGGGGTGAACGTCGGCGAGGATGCCGAGGTGACCCGGCTGGTCGCGGAAATCGCTGCCCTGCCGGAAGAAAACCGCCGTACCGCGCTCGCGGACTCGGGGTTGCTGGCCCCGCACTGGCCCCAGCCGTACGGCATGGGTGCGGACGCGGCGACGCAGCTGCGGATCGACGCCGCCTTGACCGCGGCGGACATCCGACGGCCGGACATGGTGATCGGCGGCTGGGCAGTGCCGACGATTCTCGCGCACGGCACCGACGACCAGCGTGAGCGCTTCGCCAAGCCGACGCTCCGCGGCGAAGTGACCTGGTGTCAACTGTTCAGTGAACCGGGCGCCGGCTCGGATCTCGCGTCGCTGCGCACCGTGGCGCGCCGGACCGACGGCGGCTGGCTGCTGACCGGGCAGAAGGTGTGGACGTCGCTGGCGCACGAAGCGGATTGGGCGATCTGCCTCGCCCGCACCGACCCGGATGTGCCGAAGCACAAGGGAATCACGTACTTCCTCGTCAACATGCGTGCCGACGGCATCACCACGCGGCCGCTGCGCGAGATCACCGGGCGGAGCGTGTTCAACGAGGTTTTCCTGGACGACGTCTTCGTTCCGGACGCCGATGTCGTCGGCGAACCCGGCGCGGGCTGGAAGCTCGCGCGCACGACGCTGGCGAACGAACGCGTCGCGCTGGGCCGCGGATCCGCAGTGGGTGAGAACGTGGAGGCACTGCTGGAATCCGCGCCCGAGGACGTGGATCGCGACCGGCTCGGTGCGTTGATCGGACAAGGCAGCGCGTGTTCGGTGCTCGACCTGCGGGCGACGCTGCGGCGGCTGGACGGGCTCGGGCCGGGGGCGGAATCGTCGGTGGCGAAACTGCTCGGAGTGCGGCATCGGCAGGAAACAGCCGAGTTCGCCCTCGAACTCGCGCCGGAGCTGGTCGCGGAAACCCCAGCGGCGCAAGAGTTTCTGCTCACCCGCTGCCTCTCCATCGCGGGCGGCACCACGCAGGTCCTGCTCTCCGCCGCCGCGGAACGCGTGCTCGGGCTCCCCCGCTGAACGTCCGTGAAGGACTCCTCAAGGCGATCGAGGAGTCCTTCACGGCACGTCACTCGGCGCGGAAAGCAGCGGCGAGACGGGCGTATTCGTCCAGCAGCGCCAGCGTTTCCGCCTCCGGCAGCGTCGGCAGCATGATCCCGTAGTGGTCCAGCCCGGCGTCGGCGTACTGCTTGATCGCGTCCGCGTCGGCCGGCCCGCCGAAGAGCTGCGACGGCATGTCCCCGCGGCCCGCCTCGGCGAGCTGCTGCCGCACGCGGCGCACGTCGTCCGGCGACACCGCGGGGTTCGGGATCCAGCCGTCGCCGTGCTCGATCAGCCGCTTCAGCGCCGCGTCGCTCGCGCCGCCGACCAGGATCGGCGGATGCGGCGTCCGCACCGGCTTCGGCCACGCGAAGATCGGGTCGAAGTCGATGTGCTTGCCGTGGAACTCCGCCTGCTCCTGCGTCCAGATCGCCTTCAGCGCGGCGATCTGCTCGTTCAGCAGCGCGCCCCGGGTCTTCGGGTCGGTGCCGTGGTTGGCCATTTCCTCGCGGTTCCACCCGGCTCCGACGCCGAAGGCGAACCGTCCGCGCGACACCAGGTCGAGCGACGCCGCCTCCTTCGCGGTGTGGATGACGTCGCGCTGGATCAGCAGCACGACACCGGTGCCCAGCACCAGCTCCGAGGTGTTCACCGCGGCCGCGGTCAGCGCCACGAACGGGTCGAGCGTGCGGTAGTAGATGCGCGGCAGCTCGCCCCCACTGGGGTACGGCGTTTCGCGGCTCACCGGGATGTGCGAGTGCTCCGCGAGGAAGAGCGACGCGAACCCGCGCTCCTCCGCCGCCTCGCCCAGCACGTCGGGCCGGATGCCTTCGTCGGTCACGAACGTCGAGATCCCGAAATCCATGCCTCCTTCTACTCCGCGGATCGGGCAGGTATTCCCGCGGGCTGTTGACAGATCACCGGTCCGGTCCGCTAGCGTTAAATCATCACCCGTTGAATAGGGAGGCTCCGGATGGACGTGACGGACGTCGACTTCGAGGAGATGTACCAAGGCAAGACCCCGATCGGGGAGAAGATCCCGTGGGACATCGCCGGCCCGCAGCCCGCGGTGGTCGCGCTCGAAGCGGACGGCGGATTCCGCGGCGAAGTGCTCGACATCGGTTGCGGCCTGGGCGAAAACGCGC
Organism: Amycolatopsis sp. La24; assembly: GCF_029087445.1. NCBI lineage: Bacteria > Bacillati > Actinomycetota > Actinomycetes > Pseudonocardiales > Pseudonocardiaceae > Amycolatopsis > Amycolatopsis sp. La24. The sequence continues at coordinate 27,430 of NZ_JARACH010000037.1, read as the reverse complement.
TGTACCTCGCGTCTCGCGGACACCGCGTCACGGGTCTCGACGGCGCGCCGACCGCGCTCGCACGGGCCCGCGAAACCGCCGCGAAGCGCGGCCTGGAGGTCACCTTCGACCAGGCCGACGCAACCCGGCTCGACGGGTACGAAGGCCGCTTCGACGCGGTCCTCGACAGTGCGCTTTACCACTGTCTCGACGAAGACCAGCGGCACGCGTACGTGGCGGCGCTCGGGCGCGCGACCAAGCCCGGCGCGCGGCTGAACATCTTCTGCTTCTCCGACTCAGTGCCGGCGAACTTCCCAGTGCCGTACCGGATCACCGAGCAGAATCTGCGCGAAACGGTCGGCGACGGCTGGACGATCAGCGCGCTCGAACCAGCCGTCTACACCACCGCGATGAGCCGCGAGGGCCTCATCGCCGCGGTCGCCGCCGTTTCGGAGGACGAAAAGCCGGACCCGACCGCGCTCGACGCGTTGGACGTCGACGAGCAGGGCCGGGTCCTCGTCCCGATGTGGCGGCTGGCGGCCGACCGGGCGTGACGGGTCAGACGTTGCGCCGGTACTGGCCGCCGACCTCGAAGAACGCCTCGGTGATCTGACCGAGCGAGCACACCCGCGCGGCATCCATCAGCACGTCGAACAGGTTGCCGCCGCGGGTGGCCGCGTCGCGCAGCGCCTTGAGCGCCTGCTGGGCCTCCTCGCGGTGCCCCTGCTGGAACTCGGCGAGCCTGCGCAGCTGAGACTGCTTCTCGTCCTCGGTCGCGCGGGCCAGCTCCACCTCGACGTCGTCCTCCCCCGCCTTCGGGTTGCGGAAGGTGTTGACGCCGATGATCGGCAGCGAGCCGTCGTGCTTCTTGCGTTCGTACAGCAGCGATTCGTCCTGGATCCGGCCGCGCTGGTAGCCGGTCTCCATCGCGCCGAGCACGCCGCCGCGTTCGGAGATCCGGTCGAACTCGGTGAGCACGGCCTCCTCGACCAGGTCGGTCAGCTCGTCGATGACGAACGAACCCTGCAGCGGGTTCTCGTTCTTCGACAGGCCCCACTCCTTGTTGATGATCATCTGGATGGCCATCGCACGGCGCACCGAGGACTCCGAAGGCGTGGTGATCGCCTCGTCGAACGCGTTGGTGTGCAAGGAGTTCGCGTTGTCGTACAATGCGCACAGCGCCTGCAGCGTGGTGCGGATGTCGTTGAAGCTCATCTCCTGCGCGTGCAGCGACCGGCCGGACGTCTGCACGTGGTACTTGAGCTTCTGCGACCGGTCGTTCGCGCCGTACCGCTCGCGCATCGCCACGGCCCAGATCCGCCGCGCGACCCGGCCGAGCACCGAGTACTCCGCGTCCATCCCGTTGGAGAAGAAGAACGACAGGTTCGGCGCGAAATCGTCGATGTCCATGCCGCGCGCCAGGTACGACTCGACGTAGGTGAACCCGTTGGCGAGCGTGAAGGCCAGCTGCGAGATCGGGTTCGCCCCGGCCTCGGCGATGTGGTAGCCGGAGATCGACACCGAGTAGAAGTTGCGCACCCCGTGCTGGATGAACCACTCCTGGATGTCGGCCATCATCCGCAGGCTGAACTCGGTGGAGAAGATGCAGGTGTTCTGGCCCTGGTCTTCCTTGAGAATGTCCGCCTGCACGGTGCCGCGGACGTTCCGCAACGCCCATTCGCGCAGCTGCGCCGCCTCGTCCGCGGCCGGCTCGCGCCCGTGCTCCTCGCGGAACGCGGCGAACTTCTGGTCGATCGCGGTGTTGAGGAAGAACGCGAGGATCGTCGGCGCGGGGCCGTTGATCGTCATCGACACCGAGGTGTTCGGCGCGGTCAGGTCGAACCCGTCGTAGAGCGCCTTCATGTCGTCCAGCGTCGCGATGGAGACGCCGGAGGTGCCGACCTTGCCGTAGATGTCCGGGCGGGTGTCCGGGTCGTGGCCGTAGAGGGTGACCGAGTCGAACGCCGTCGAGAGCCGCTTGGCCTCGGAATCGGCCGACAGCAGCTTGAACCGGCGGTTGGTGCGGAACGCGTCGCCCTCGCCGGCGAACATCCGCGCCGGGTCCTCGCCCTCGCGCTTGAACGGGAACACGCCCGCGGTGTACGGGAAGTAGCCGGGCAGGTTTTCCCGGCGCAGGAAGGAAAGCAGCTCGCCGGACTCGGTGTAGCGCGGCAGCGCGACGCGCGGGATCCGGTTGCCGGACAGGGTTTCCCGCCACAGCTGGGTGTGCAGTTCCTTGTCGCGGATCTTCACGACCAGCTCGTCCTGCCGGTATTCCGCGGCGAGCGCTTGGAACCGCTCGAGCAGCTTGGTGGTCTCGCCGGCCACATCGGACTCCGCGGCGGCGAGCAGGCCGTCCAGCGCGTCGGTGTTCGCGTCCACTTCGGACAGTGCGGCCTTGGCGGCGGCGAGGTGCTCGCGCTTGCGTACCGCGGCGACCTGCTTCTCGGTCTGCTCGTGGTACCCGCGCACCGTCTCGGAAATGTCGGCGAGGTAGCGCGCCCGGTTGCCCGGGATGATCGTGCTGGCGTCCGTCGAGACCTTGCCCGAAACCGCAGGCAGCGTACCGGCCGACACCGACAGCCCGCGGTCGGCGAGCATGTCGCGCAGGTGCTGGTACAACGCGGTCACGCCGTCGTCGTTGAACTTCGCCGCGCTCGTGCCGTACACCGGCATCTCTTCGGGCGCGGAGCCGAACGCCTCGCGGTTGCGCACCAGCTGACGCGCGACGTCGCGACGCGCGTCCTCGGCGCCGCGGCGCTCGAACTTGTTGATCGCGACCACGTCGGCGAAGTCGAGCATGTCGATCTTCTCGAGCTGCGACGCGGCGCCGAACTCCGGCGTCATCACGTACAGCGACTCGTCCACGTAGTCGACGATGCCCGCGTCGCCCTGGCCGATGCCCGGCGTCTCCACGATCACCAGGTCGAATCCGGCCGCCTTGCAGGCGAGGATCGACTCGCTCAGCCCGGTCGGGATCTCGCCGCTGGTGGTGCGGGTGGCGAGCGAACGGAAGTACACCGGCGAACCGTCGAGGCAGTTCATCCGGATGCGGTCGCCGAGCAGCGCGCCGCCGCCCTTGCGCCGCGACGGGTCGACCGCGAGCACCGCGATGCGCAGCTTGTCTTCCTGGTCGAGCCGGAAACGGCGGATCAGCTCGTCGGTCAGCGAGGACTTGCCGGAACCGCCGGTGCCGGTGATACCGAGAACCGGCACGTGCTTCTTCCCGGCGGCCTCGTTGATTGCCGACAGCCATTCGGCGGGCAGGTTTTCGCGCTGCAGCTGGGTGATCACCCGGGCAAGCGCCTGAACGTCGCCGGACAGCAGCTTGTCGACCGAGGCGGGCGGCTGCGCGGACAGGTCGCTGTCGCACTCCTTGATCATCATGTTGATCATGCCGGGCAGGCCCATCTCGTAGCCGTCTTCCGGCGAGAAGATCCGCGCCACGCCGCGCGAATGCAGCAGGTCGATCTCCTCGCGCACGATGACGCCACCGCCGCCGCCGAACACCTTGATGTGCCCCGCGCCGCGCTCGTTCAGCAGCTCCACGAGGTAGCTGAAGTACTCGACGTGCCCGCCCTGGTAGGCGGAGATGGCGACGCCCTGGACGTCCTCGGCGATCGCGGCCGTGGCCACCTCGTCGACGGACCGGTTGTGGCCGAGGTGCACCACCTCCGCGCCCTGGGACTGCAGGATCCGGCGCATGATGTTGATCGAGGCGTCGTGGCCGTCGAACAAGCTGGATGCCGTGACGAACCGGACCGGGTTCGCGGGACGGTACAGGTCGCTGCCGCTCATCCTCCCAATTTACTAGGACTTCCTACTATTGGAAACCCGAGCCCGAGGTGACCCGGCTCTCAAGGGTTGACATCGGAGCTATATTCAACTCATTAGTTAATTAACCAAGTGATTGAGCACCGATGCCGACAGATCAGCTGAGCACCACGTTCGCCGCGCTGGCGGACCCGACCCGGCGCGCGATCCTCGCCCGGCTCACCCGCGGCGAGGCCACCGTCAACGAGCTGGCCGAGCCGTTCGAGGTGAGCCTGCAGGCCGTCTCGAAGCACCTGAAAGTGCTGGAGCAGGCCGGATTGATCAGCCGGGGCCGCACCAAGCAGTGGCGCCCGTGCCGCCTGGAAGCGGGCCCGCTGGCGGACGTCGCCGGCTGGGTCGCGGAGTACCGCCGGTTCTGGGAGTCCGGATTCGACCGCTTGGACGAGCACCTGCGCCAGTTGCAGGAGGGGGCGGAATGAGCGAGCTGACCATCGTGCGGGTCTTCGACGCACCGCGGGACCTGGTGTTCCAGGCCTGGACCGACCCGGCGCACCTCGCGAGCTGGTTCGGCCCGCACGGCTTCGTCGCGTCCGAGACCAGCACGGACCCGCGCCCCGGCGGGACCTGGCACACCCGGATCACCAGCGCTGATGACGGCATCGACCGCCGGGTGTCCGGCGTCTACCGCGAGGTCTCGGCACCATCCCGGCTCGTGTTCACGTTCCGCTGGCAGCACCCGGAGGACGAAGTCGGCGAAACGCTCGTGACCATCGATTTCGCTGAACTGGCAGGAAAAACTTCGATGACGTTCCACCAAGCTCCGTTCCCGGACATCGCCGAGCGCGACGGCCACATCGACGGCTGGCAGTCCGGGTTCGAAGATCTCGACCGCATACTGGAGGACCTGAAATGACCGCCGCACTCCCCCGCGTCGTCTCGCCCGAAGAATGGGCCAGCGCCCGCGAATCGTTGCTGCGCAAGGAAAAAGAACACACGCGCGCAGGCGACCGGTTGGCCGCCGAACGTCGCCGGATGCCCATGGTCCGCTTCGCGAAGCAGTACGAATTCACTGGTCCGGAAGGCATCCAAAGCCTGCTCGACCTGTTCGACGGCCGCCGTCAGCTGATCGTCTATCACTTCATGCTGTACCCCGGCGACGAAGCGGGCTGCCCCGGCTGCTCCCTGCTCGTGGACAACATGAGCAACCTCGCGCACCTGCACGCCCGGGACGTCACGCTCAAGGTCGCCGCGCCCGCGACGCCGCCGGAGATCGAGCGGTACTGGGCCAGGATGGGCTGGACGATCCCGTGGGTTTCCGCCGCGGGCACGGATTTCCCGGCGGACTGCGGCATCGACGGCGGCTTCGGCGTGAGCGTGTTCCTCCGCGACGGCGACGACGTCTACCGCACCTACTTCACCGACGGCCGCGGCGGCGACCAGTTCATCAGCACGCTGCGGTACCTCGACGTCACCCCGTTCGGACGGCAGGAGGCATGGGAGGAAGAGTCCCGCGGCACGGACGCCCCCAGCAGCTGGTGGCGCCGCCACGACGAGTACTGAGAACTCTCCCGCGCGACGGCCGCGCGGAACTGCAGGCGCTCGACGTCAAGCGCCAAGGCAGAGAAAAACCGGGCCACCCAAGCGTGACCCGGTTTTCGCTTACTGGTGCGCTTTCGCCGCGCGCAACGCGATCCACTGCCGCATCGCGTACTCGACCAGCGTGATCAGCGTCTGCTTGGTCGATTCCCGCTCCCGGGCGTCGCACCGGACGATCGGGATGCTCGCATCGATCGACAGCGCCTCGCGCACATCATTGATGTCGTGTTCCAGCACGCCGTCGAACGTGTTCACGCCGACGATGTACGGCAGGCCGCGGTCCTCGAAGAAGTCGATCGGCGCGAACGAGTCCGCGAGCCGCCGGGTGTCGGCGAGCACGACCGCTCCGATCGCGCCGCGCACCAGGTCGTCCCACATGAACCAGAACCGCTGCTGGCCGGGCGTGCCGAACAGGTAGAGGATCAGGTCCGCGTCGAGCGAGACGCGGCCGAAGTCCATGGCGACCGTGGTGGTCGTCTTGTACGGCGTCTGGTCGAGGTTGTCGATGCCGCGGCTGGCGTCGGTCATCATCGCCTCGGTGGTGAGCGGGACGATTTCCGACACCGAGCCCACGAAGGTCGTCTTGCCCGCTCCGAAGCCGCCCGCCACCACGATCTTCGCCGATGTCATGGTCGGGGGCGCGGTTTCCCGCGGTGCCTTAAAGCCGACGGAGTCCACTCAAAACCCTTTCCATCAACATCAAGTGTGCTTCGGCGCCGTCCTGGCCCGAGATCGTCCGGTGCACGGTGACGAGACCGGCGTCGGCCGCGTCGCTGATCAGCACCCGCGCCACCCCCAGCGGCACCGACAGCACCGCGGCGATCTCCGCCACCGAACGCGGGGTCCGGCACGCTTCCATGATCGAGATGCTCTCGATCTGCTCCGCCGCCGCCTGGGGGAAGCCCCCCGCGGCGACATGGTCCTTGGTGGAGATCAACGTCTCCAGTTCGAGCGCGTAGTTCGCCCGGGTGCGCCCGCCGGTGAGAGCGTACGGGCGCACGATCGACGTCTCCTCGGCCGGGTCCACCCGATCGTGGCGCTCGGGCCGGACGATCGCCGACGGCATCGAGAACTCGCCGCTCGGCGGTCCCGGGTCGAAGAGCCCGCCTGGTCTGGGGCCGTCGGAGTCCGTACTGCCCGGTGGAGAGACGAGAGAGGTCACACCATCTCCTTGGTCGGCCTGCGGCGCAGGTGCCGCAGGCGGGTCCGCTGCCGCGTGCGCTCCCGCGGCGGGCGGCACTGGGGACTGGGATTCCTTCTTTTCTTTGCCGCTCTTCTTCCGTTTTCTGCGCGAGCGGCCCGAATCAAGGCTGAACCCGTTGAGGACGTCGGCGAACGTGCCGTCGTCCCCGGCGGCGGGCTCGTCCCCGCGCGGGGGCTCGCCGCCGGTACCGGGCTCTTCGCCGAACAATCCGGACCCCTGGCTCATCGCGCCATCATCCCACCGGTTCGCCGATCAGCGAGCCCCCGGCGCCCTGCAGCTGCGCGCGCAGCTCCGGGGTCAGGATCTGGCCGACGCGGTCGACGAGCATCGTCATCTCGTAGGCGACCTGCCCGATGTCGCAGTTGGGCGCGGCGAGGATCGCCAGGCAGGAGCCGTCGCTGATGGACATCAGCACCATGATGCCGAGCTCCATCTCGACCACGGTCTCGCGCACCGAGCCCGCCTCGAAACAGCGGGCGGCCCCCTGGGTGAGGCTGACGAGCCCGGACGCCACGGCGGCGAGCTGGTCGGCGCGGTCGAGCGGCAGCCGGTTGGAGGCCGTCAGCAGGAGACCGTCGGCCGACACGACGACCGCGTGCGCGACGCCCGGGACGCGGTCGGCGAAGTCGTTCACCAGCCAGCCGAACTGGTTCTGCTGCGGCTGGGCCGCATTCGGCGAGGTCATTCACCCTCCAATGTTTCGTGGTTCTTCTCAGCGGCCTGCGCGGTGCGGTGCCTGCCGCGCTGGATCCCCTGCTGGAAACTGCTCAGGCGACCGCGCACGTCGTGCGCATCGCGGGACGGACGGGGGCTCGCCGACCCGGCGGGCGGCGGTGCGCTGCCGGGAAGAAGCTGTTCTCCTCGGCGGCGCCGAGGCAATCCTGCCGAAGTGAAGGAAGCGGGTGTCGACTGGGACACCGACTGGACCGTCCGCCACCCTTCGTCGGAACCGAAGTTCCACTCAGCGGCGCCTTCGGCAGGAGTCGTGGAGGGGCTGGCCGACCCGTCCGAACCGGCGGGCTCGGCGGGGGTCGGCGGGGCGTCCTGCCCGGCGGAGGACTGCCGCGACGGAGCCTGTCCCGGCACCAGCGGCTGACCCCACAACCCGGTCTGCTGCCCCGGCGTCGCGGTCTGGCCCGGCGTCGCGGACTCGCCCGGCACGTTCTGCCCGGGCACCCGGGTCTGGCCCAGTCCCCCGGCCAGTCCCTGCGCCGAAGCCGAAGCCGCCGGAGCCGAAGCCGGGTCCGCCGTCGTGCCGGACTGTTCCGCCTTCTCCGCCTGCTGCCCCGGCGCGGCGGCCGGTGGCTGCGCGGCGCGCCACGTCGTCAGCGGCGAAGCCTGGCCCGGGTTATCGGCGGGCTTGCCCCACAAGGAGGTCTGCTCCGTGCTCGGGGACTCGGCAGGCGCGGAAGCCTGTCCGTTCGCCGAAGCCGGGCTGTCCGTCTTCTCCGGCGTCGCGGTCTGGCCGTTGGCCGAAGCCTGCGCCGCCTGCGACGCGGGCGTCTGCCCGGTGCCGGAGACCGCGGCCTCGAGCCCGGCCACGGCGGCCGGGACCTGGTTCGGGTCGGCGGTCGGCGGAGGGGGCGGGAGGCTGCTCGCGCCCTTGCGGCGGGTCGGCAGGCTGTCCGGCTTGTCCGGCCGGACGGTCCGATCCGGTTGCGGCGCGGGCAGTTCCGTGCGCGCGGCGGGCTCCTGGCGCGGCCATCCGCCGTCCGGGTCGAACGCCGGGGGCACGGCCGGGACGGGAGCCGTCTCGTCCGGCGAGTCCGCGTCCGCGGGCCGGGTGCCGAAGCCGGCGGGCGCGTCCGTCGCGCCGAACGGGGCGGTCGAACCCGGGGTGCGCTGCGGCATCCCGCCGGGCCGGTTCTGCTCGGCGGGAACGCCGAACGCACCCGCGACCGTCTGCCGCCGCCGGACCGCCGCGTCGTGGGCGCGGGCCCGCTCGGGCGAGGGCGCCGTCGTAGCGCTGGAGGCGTCCGCGGCCGGGGAATCCGCTGCTGCGCCAGTGGTTTCCGGCGCGGTCCCGCGGACTTCCTGACGGCCGCGCGTGACGCCGCGCTGGAAGCTGTTCAGCCGTCCCCGCACGTCCGCGGGGTCGCGGACCGGGAGGTCGCTGCCCTGCGTTTCGGCCGCGGGAGCCGCCGGTTCCGGCGTGGCGCTGCCCGGCATGAGCTGTTCGCCGCGACGGCGCCGGGGCAGGCCCGACTTGGTGAACGCGGTCGGCTCCACTTGGGACAGTGCCTGCACCGTCCGCCAGTTTTCGTCGCTCGCGAAATCCCAATTGCGCTGCTGCTGGTCGGAATCCGCTTCCGGCTCCTCGGCGGCTGTGCCGGACGCGGGCGAAGCCGCCGGGGAGGCGGCCGCGGGCGGCGGCTGCGCGGGCGAACGGAACCAGGCCGACAGCATCTCGTCGAAGATCGGCGTGTTCTCGATCGTCGTCTCCGCCGCGGACGGCGGCGGGACCTCCGGCACCTGCTGCGCGGCCTGATTCCACCAGTCGCTCAGCGTCGTCGCGTTGGCCGCGGAGAACAGGTCCTTGCCCGAGGGCAGTTCGCCGTCGCGCTCGTCGCGGGTTTCCGCGGCCGGTTCCGGTTCGGGCTCCGGACGCGGCGGCGGGACGTCGACGGTCTGCGGCAGCTTCGGCGCGGGCGGCGGCGGGGCGGGCGTGTCGTCGTCGCGCGGGATCGGGCTGAACAGCGCGGTCCCGGACACCTCGAGGTCGGACGGCGGACGCGCGACCTTGTCCCCGGAGAACCCGGCGAGGTCGCCCGCCGAGGGCCAGCGCTGCGTTTCCTCGGAGTTGCTGCCCTGCTGCGGAACGAGACCCGGCACGGCCGAACCGTTGGAAGCCGGACGCTGGCGCCGGGGCAGTCCGCCGGGAGCGGCGGGCGGGGCGGCGAGGCTTGCCTTGGGCCCGGGCAGCTGACCGGGCTCGCCCCGGTCGCCGGGCACCGTGGCCAGTCCGGTCATCACCAGCTCCGGCGGTACCACCACAGTGGCCCGGACGCCGACGATGTCCTTGCCGCCGTGCAGCGAAACGCCGATGCGGTGGCGGCCGGCGAGGCGGCCGACCACGAACAGGCCCATCCGGCGCGAGGTCGCGAGGTCGACCGAACCCGAGTCGGTGAGCCGGCCGTTGGCCTCCACCACCTCGTACTCGTTCATGCCGATGCCCTTGTCGAGGATGTCGACGTTGAGCGAACCGTCCTCGGCGAGCCGCGTCGCGACCGTCACCTGCGTTTCCGGCGCGGAGAACGCGGTCGCGTTGTCCAGCAGCTCCGCGATGAGCCGCTGGACGTCGCTCGCGGCGAACCCGACGATCTTCACCGCGGGCGGGTGCTGCACCGAAACCCGTTGGTACTGCTCGATTTCCGACACCGCGGCGCGCAGCACGTCGTGCGTGGCGACCGGCTGGCCGGAACGGCGGCCCGGCTCGGCGCCGGAGAGGACCATCAGGTTCTCGTTGTTGCGCCGCATCCGGGTGGCGAGGTGGTCGAGCTGGAACAGCGTGGCGAGCTGGTCGGCGTCCTCCTCGTCGCGCTCCAGCCGCTCGATCAGCTGCAGCTGCCGCTGCACGAGGCTCTGGCTGCGCCGCGAGAGGTTGACGAACACGCTGGAGTAGCCGGCGCGCATGGCGGCCTGTTCGGTCGCCAGCTTCAGCGCCTGGCTGTGCACCTTCTCGAACGCCCGCGCGACCTCGCCGACCTCGTCCTGCACCTGGACCGGCACCGGTTCGACCTCGACGCTCTGCGCGCGGCCCTCCTGGATGTTGCGGACCGCCTCGGGCAGATCCTTCTCCGCGACGTCCAATGCGGACCGTCGCAGGACCTTCAGCGAGCGCAGCAGCTGGCGAGCGATGACGAACACGACCGCGGCGGCCGCGGCGAGCGCCGCGAACAGCAGCACGGCGAGCAGCCCGGCGCTGCTGCCCGCGTCCTCGACCAGCTGGGACGACGCGGCGGTCAGGTCGGTGCTCATCCGGCCGGAGACCTCGGACAGCTGCGAGGTCACCGCGTTCGAGGCGTTGTTCCACTCCTGCGCCGAAATCCGCTTGAGCGCGTCGTCGGTCGAGACGCCCTGACCGCCGAGCACGGTGCCGAGCATCCGCTTGCGGTCGTAAGAGGTGTCCGGCTTGATCGTGCTCTCGAAGTCGAGACGCTGCGGCGCGGTGGCGGCGGCGTTGAAGTCGGCGACGCGGTCGTCGAACCGCAGTTCCGCGTCGCGCACGTCGCTCAGCTGCTGCGGGGTCAGCGTGCCCGCGGAAATGCCGTAGCCCACCAGGGACTGGGTGACCGACACCTGTTCCTTGGCCGCTTCGAGGTCGTGCAGCGCGCTCGGGGTGCTGCCGAGCGCGTCGGCGCTCGCGCCCGCCGACACCGCGGTGTCGGCCCCGATCAGCGCGCTGGTGACGGCGTTGTAGTCGCCGACCGCCTCGGCCGCGTTCAGCAGGCCGGCCCCGACCTGCTGGCGGATCACCGCGATCTCGTTGACCTGCGCGTTCGCCGAGTTCACCGCGCCGGACACGCTCGAACCGTCGGCCCCGACCCGGGCGGCCGCCTCGGTGAACGGCGCGACCGCGGCGTCGGTGGCCGCGCGGGCGGCCTTCAGTTCCGGGGTGACGCCCGAGGTGCCCGCGATCAGCTGGGCGGCGGTCTGGGTGCGTTCGCGCTGCAGCCCGTCGGTGAGCGCGCGCAGCTGGGTGCTCAGCGCGACGAGCCGGTCGATCCGCTGGTAGTCGCTCGAGCGCGAGACCTGGCCCGCGATGGCGGTGATGCCGAGGACGAGCGCGAGCACGATGGGGACGATCGTGACCGCCGACAGCTTGACCGGCAGGCTCCAGTCCCGCCAGCGCAACGCCGCCCGCCAGCCCGACGACCAGCGCGGCCGCTTGGGCGGGCGGCCGAGCAGCTTTTCCACAGGCACTTGGCCTTCTCCTGCAACGGTCACGAAAGTGACTCCCTGTCCGGCGTCGTGGCGGCCCGTCGGCGGTCCCCTCGGTCCTCCGTGCTCCCGGTGCGCAGCGCGCTCCCGGCGCGGAGTCCCGCGGTCCGCCTGCCCGCGCGTCCGACCGGGGGCGGGCACGACCGGGTCGATCCTTCACCGGTCCGGGAGACGATCGGCTTCCCGGGACTATGCACGTGCACGACGCAACTTGCGGACTGCACGACGGTGGTCGAGATCAACTTGTCTGCGCCTATCGATCGCTGCGGGCGGCTGGGGCCAAAGAATCGTACACCAATCGCCGCCTGCGTTATTGCGTTCCGCATCGGGGGGCTGACCTGGGAAAATAGTCAAAACTCGGAAACTCGGAGCCGCGGATTCGCACCCGGCCGCCCGGCGCGGGAATTCCGGTTACCCGGCGCTCTCGGCCTCGGCGTCCGGCCGTCACCCGATTAGCCCACACAGGGTAAGCGACACCCTCGATGGGACTACGCTCCGTGCCCCCATCGGGTGGGTGCACCCGGAAGTTGAACCCGATGTTGTGGAGATGCAGCGACGCGCCGCCCGACCCGGTGATTTTTGCCAGCCTCCCTTCCCTGCCTGGGAATCCCCGCCCAGCCGGCCACCTGCCCGCCGAAACGGAGCGGCCGCCCCGCCCGGCGGCTACGACCGGTCACCGTAATGGATCTTGACCGGCCCGTCACTCCGCCGTCTGCCGCAACCCGGACCGGCGCCGGCGACTCCCCGTGACATCGGTGCTCACTATTCCGAGTGATCAGCCTGTGATCTGCCCGGACGCGCCGTTCCGCGCTATTTCCCGGGCGAAAAGGAATTTCCGGTGCCCTCGCGAACCGGCTTTTTCCGCGTTCCGGCGCCGTCGTTACTATGGCCGCCTCCCAGTCCGCAAGGGCGATCCGGGCGCTTTCTCGAACGATGCCCGCCGCCTTCCACCGCGCAAGTTGCCGGAGGCAGCCATGCACAACGTCGCGCGCACCACCGGACCGGCCTCCGCGGCCGAGGACACCGGTCAGATGCCCGCGCTGTTCGACCGCGAAGGAGGCGACGCCGCACCGCGCGGCAGGCGCCGCAAGCGCGGCCCGGACTACGAGCAGATCCAGCGCAGCCCCCAGTTCCGCGCGCTGCGCAGCCGCTTCCGCCGGTTCGTGTTCCCGATGAGCATCGGGTTCTTCGTCTGGTACCTGGTCTACGTCGTGCTCGCCGCCTACGCGGGCGAGTTCATGAGCACGCCGGTCTTCGGCCTGGTCAACGTCGGCATGCTGCTCGGCCTCGGCCAGTTCCTCACCACCGCGGTCATCACCGCGCTGTACGTCCGCTTCGCCGACCGCGAGATGGACCCGCGCGCCGCCGAGATCCGAGCGCAGGCCGCCCCTGTCACGGAAGGAACGCCCCAGTGACCACCGTTTCGCTCGCCGAAGGAGCTTCGGAGAGCAACCCGCTGATCAACACCGGGGTGTTCGCGCTGTTCGTCGCGATCACCCTCTACGTGGTGTACCGCGCGGGGAACCGCCGCTCGTCGACGTCGGGCTACTACACCGCCGACAGCGCTTTCACCGGAAGGCAGAACGGCGTCGCGCTGTCGGGCGACTTCCTGTCCGCGGCGTCGTTCCTCGGCATCGCGGGCGCGATCGCGATGAACGGCTACGACGGCTTCCTCTACTCCATCGGCTTCCTCGTCGCGTGGCTCGTCGACCTGCTGCTGCTCGCGGAACTGCTGCGCAACACCGGCCGCTTCACCATGGGCGACGTGCTCAGCTTCCGGATGAAGCAGCGCCCGGTGCGCGCCGCGTCGGCCACGTCGACGCTGGTGATCTCCTTCTTCTACATGCTCGCGCAGATGGCGGGCGCGGGCGGCCTGGTCGCGCTGCTGCTGGACGTCCACTCCAAGTGGGGCCAGGCGGTGGTGATCACCGTGGTCGGGCTGGTGATGATCTCCTACGTGCTGCTCGGCGGCATGAAGGGCACCACCTGGGTGCAGATCATCAAGGCCACCATCCTGCTCACCGCGGCCTCGCTGATCACGGTGTTCCTGATGGGCAAGTACGGCTTCAACTTCTCGAGCCTGCTGCGCGCGGCCGCCGACCGCAGCCCGATGGGCAAGGACCTGCTCTCCCCCGGCGGCTCCTACGGCAAGGACGGCACCACGAAGCTCGACTTCGTGTCGCTGTCGCTGGCGCTGGTGCTCGGCGTCGCCTCGCTGCCGCACGTGCTGATGCGCTTCTACACCGTGCCGAACGCCCGCGAGGCGCGCCGCTCGGTGGTGTGGGCGACCGCGTGCATGTTCGTGTTCTACCTGTGCACGCTGGTGATCGGCTTCGGCGCGGCGGCGATCGTCGGCCCGGACGAGATCAAGGCCGCGCCCGGCGGCGAGAACTCGGCCGCGCCGCTGCTGGCCCTGCACGTGGGCGGGACGGTGCTGCTCGGCGTCATCTCGGCGGTCGCGTTCGCGACGATCCTCGCCGTGGTGGCCGGGCTGACGCTGACCGCGTCCGCCTCGTTCGCGCACGACGTCTACGCGAACGTCATGAAGCGCGGCAAGGCGGAGCCGGAGGACGAGGTCCGGGTCGCCCGGCTGACCGCGGTCGTGATCGGCGTGCTCGCCATCCTCGGCGGCATCCTCGCCAACGGCCAGAACATCGCGTTCCTCGTGGCGCTCGCGCTCGCGGTGGCGGCGTCGGCGAACCTGTCGACCCTGCTGTACTCGCTGTTCTGGAAACGGTTCAACACCACCGGGACGCTGTGGAGCATCTACGGCGGGCTCATCGCCTGCGTCGTGCTGGTGCTGTTCTCGCCGGTGGTGTCGGGAGCCTCGGACTCGATCTTCCCGAGCGTCGACTTCCACTGGTTCCCGCTGAAGAACCCGGGCCTGGTGTCGATCCCGGTGTCGTTCCTGTGCGGCGCGATCGGCACGTTCGTCGGCCGGTCGAAGAGCGATCCGGCCAAGCACGCGGAGATGGAGGTCCGGTCCCTGACCGGTGTCGGCTTCGGCTCCTGATCCCCTGGCACAAGAAAACCGCGGCGTCCGGATTTCCGGGCGCCGCGGTTTTTTCGGTGCTCAGAAGACGTCGCGCCCGGCCTGCACCCGGTGGGTCACCCGGCGCTCGACGACGAACGACACGAACGGGACGCACCCGGCCAGCAGCACCAGGACGGTGCTCTTGATCGACCAGCGGGCCTTGATCGCGAGGTCGATGGTGAGCACCAGGTAGATCATGTAGAGCACGCCGTGGATCGGCGAGTACACCTGCGCGGGCGTGGCGTTGCCGAAGCCGTACTCGATGATCATGGTGGCGCAGAGCGCGAGCAGGCCGACACCGGTCACGTACGCGCTGGCCCGGAACCGGGTCAGCGAGCCGGACACCTTCGACTGGCGAGCGGGGGCGGCACCGTCGGTGCTGGTCGTCATGGGAGCGTCCTCATTTCCGCGGGCGTTCAGGACTGCTGGTCGCGGGCGTTGAGCTCGCGCAGGTAGCGGTTGTAGGCGGCGAGTTCGTCGTCTTCTTCGACGGGAGCCGCGGCCGGTCGCGGCGCGGGCACGCGAACCGGGGCCGGAGCAGGCGGTTCGGGCTGGCCGGCGGCTTCCTCTTCGCGTTCGCGCAGCTTCTTGATGCGCCAGAACATGAACGCGGGGAAGAGCCCGAAAAGCGGCCATTGCAGCACGTAGCCGAGGTTCTGGAAGGTGCCGGTGGCGGACGTGAACCGGTCCCACTGCCACCAGGCCAGCCCGCAGCACAACGCCAGGCTCACGAGGCTCGTGGCGACGATCATGAGCCGGCGCCCGAGCGGGGACGCGGCCGGGCCGGGATCTGCGGGCACGGTATCGACGCTAGCACTGGCCGGGGACGACGTTGCTGAGAGGCGGCGAGGTCGTGACCGGGGCCCCATCCGGCGTTCGCGGCCGGATTCGCCGGGTGGCCGGCACCGGCACCGGCGTCGAGCGGCCCGCCGACCCTGGTCGCGCGCCGGAACGCCTCCGCACCGCGACCCGGCTCGGCCAAACGCCCCAATGCCACATTGGGGCGCATGCCGGGCGGCGGCGGGATCGGTGGCCGGGAAGCAGCGGGCGGTCCGGAGCGTCAGCCCGCTTGGACCTTCTGCGCCGCCTTCGCGTAGCCGTCCGCCAGGCCGAAGACCTTCTGCGCGTACTCTGTCGAGTTGTTGTACGACAGGATCCCCGACCACCAGCCCGCCGGGCTGGCCATGTCGCGGCCGCCCGCGCACAGGTAGCGGGCGGCGGTGAGGGCGGCGTCGTCGATCTGCTGCGGGTCGGCGCGGCCGTCGCCGGTGGCGTCCGACGCCCACTTGCGCCAGGTGCCCGGGATGAACTGCATCGGGCCGACCGCGCGGTCCGCGACCGGGTCGCCGTCGAGCTGGCCGCCGTCGGTGTCGCCGATCGCGCGGACCCCGGAGGAACCGTCGAGCGGGACGCCGATGATCGGCTTCGACGGGCGGCCGTCCGCGCCGAGGACCGCTCCGCCGTACTGGCCGTGGTTGGACTCGATGCGGCCGATGCCCGCGAGCGTCGCCCAGGAGATGTGGCAGCCGCGGTCGACCTCGCGCATCGCGAGCTCCGCGTTGCCGTACGCGCGCACTGCCCGCGCCGGGATGCCGGTGGCAGGCGCGACCTTGTCCGCCCAGGCCTGCAGCGGGTCGCCGCCGGTCGGGCGCGCCGACTGCGGCGCGGTGCCCTGGTCCGCCGCCCCGCCCGCGACGACGGCGTTGACCGGCGCGATCGAACCGGGTTTGACGTCGACCGCCTTGACGCTCAGCGCCGGGATGTCCGTCGTGGTCGGGCTGGCTTCCGGGGCGGTCGCCCTGGTGACGATCCAGACCCCGCCGCCCGCGACGGCGAGCACCGCGACGACGACGGCAAGCCGCACCGCGAGCGCGGCACCATGACCGCGACGGGCGGGCGACGGGGCGGCAGCGGGAGCCGCGGTCTCGTCCCCGGTCCGCTCGGTGTCGGGGGTCTGTCCGGTGGCGGGCACGAAACTCCGGTCCTCCAGCATGGCTTGGGGTTCGCAACACACAACGAGCCCGCGCAGGTTAGCGTTACGCACGCATCGCCATGGCCCCCGCCACGCCGGTTCACCCGGCCGGGTAACCCGGTTCCGTCAGGTGGACGGTTCACGCCGCACAAACATCCCCAAGCCCGCTGTCGAGGCGGGGTTGGCCGACGCGAAGCCCCACGTCGAGGCGGGGTTCGGCCGGAGCGGCTTCCTTCGCGGTTCGCCGACCGGACGCGCCAGGCGGGCTTCGCCGCGGTGCGGCACCGCCAAACAAAAACGTCCGCCGCATGCGGCTTCCGGCGCTCCCGGTAAGAAGTGCTTTCCACCGCACCGCGACGGGCGCTTCGCCGTGTTGCCTGGCCGATTAGCCGACCAGGCAACACAGCTGTCAAACAGGCTTCTTCCCGCACGAACCGCAGGACGAACAATCAGGCACTTCTTCCGGCGCGAGCCGGATGGAACGAACTATGAGGCGCTTCCTGCTGCGCGAGCCGCACGGACGAACGACCAGCCACGCCCTCCCGCACGAGCCGCACGGAACGAACCATCAGCCACATCCACCCGCACGAACCGCACGGAACGAACGACCGCCCGCTTCCTCCCGCACGAACCGCGGAACGAACGATCAGCCACATCCGCCCGCGCAAGCCGCACGGAACGGACGTTCAGGCACTTCGCCCCGCGAGAACCACGCGGAACGAACGGTCAGGCAGGCTTCTGCTGCCGCGCCAGCCGCGCGACGCACCACGCGGGCGCGCTGCCCCGGCGGAGGTGCTGCAGCACCGTCATCGGGCCGAGCCGCCGCGCGAGGTCGGACGGTGCGAGACCGGCCGCCCGGTAGTCGAGGGCTCGCTGGTCCAGCGGGCTGATCCCGGCGTCCCACCACTGCTGCGCTTCGGCGACGTCGCCGACCATCTGCCACCAGCCCGCGGCGGCGACGAGCAGTTCTTCCGGGACCTCCGGCAGCCGGGCGCGCATCGCGTCGAGGTAGCCGGGGTCGGCGGCCTCGACCGGGGCCCAGCGGGCGGGTCCGGACCGGGCGCGCTGGCCGGGGATGCCGGGCGGAGCGGCCGGCGCGTCGGCCAGCCAGGCCGAGGCGATGCGGTCGACCTCCTGCTCCTCAGGGGTCTTCTCGCGCTCGGCCGACCACTGCCGGATCAACGCGTCCACTCCGGGATCTCCGGTCATCCCTGCCTCCTCATCGGTCCCCGACGGGCAGGCATTTCGACCGCCTGCCCCGTTGCGCGTCCACGATTGGCTCCCCACGCGTGACCGGGCCGAAAACCCGCCGTGACCCGGCTCCCGGGGGACCGGAGAACCGGCTGATCACGCAATGTGAGCACCGTAGGGCGGCACCCGCTTTCTCCGCCATACCCCGGACCCCGGAAATTCGGTGACCAGGCGGTTTTACGGGCCAATCCACCCGGATGGTCGAGCGAAGTGCCCGAATCCCGGGATCCGGTGACAAAGCGTGACTAAGTGGCCGGACGGGCGCGCGAGGGCGGTCCGGCGAGCGGAAAACCGGGGTCAGGCGAAGAGGCTCTTGAAGAACGTGACGATCGCTTCGGCGCCGTCCTTGAGCCAGCCGAGCACGCGGTGCACGAAGGCCGCGGAGTTGGTGGGCTGCGTGATCAGGAAGAACAGCACGAGCGCGACCACTCCGACGACGACGATCTTCTTCAGGCCGCTCGACATGGTTTCGTTCCCCTCCGCTCCCCCGGCGCCCGGTCGGACGTCGGCCCCGCCTCGGCAGAGTCGGCTCCCACTGTAGTGACGGCACGCCGGAATGGCCCGTCGCAGGCCCCGATCCAGCCAGAAAGCTCACGGCCGGGTGACCCCGGTCACCATCGGGTGACCCGGGTCCGGAGAGCGCCCCCGGTACGCTCCGGCGATGGACGACGGCCCAGTGACTCTCCGCCCCGTGCGCGAGTCCGACCTCGGTCTGCTGGAGGCCCTGACCAACGACCCGGAGACGGTCGGCGAGCACCAGTGGTTCGGCTGGCACGACCCCGGCTACGTCCGGCGGCTCTGGCGCGAGAACGGCATGCTGACCACCGACAACGGCATGCTCGTCCCCACGCTCGACGAACGTCCGCTCGGGCTCGTTTCGTGGCATCGCACGCGGACCGGCCCGCACACCTACTGCTGGAACATCGGCATGGTCCTGCTGCCGGAGGCGCGCGGGCACGGCCTCGGCGCGCAGGCGCAGCGGCAGCTCGTGCGCTACCTGTTCGCGCACACGCAGTTCAACCGCGTCGAGGCCAGCACCGAGGTCGGCAACCGGGCCGGCCAGCGTTCGCTGGAGAAGGCCGGGTTCACCCGCGAGGGGATCCTGCGCGGGTTCGATTTCCGCGACGGGCAGTGGCGCGATCACATCCTCTACTCGGTGATCCGGTCCGATCTGCCGTCGTGAGCGTTCAGGCGATCGCTCCGGCCTCCTTCAGCGCCGCGACACCCGCGTCGTCGTAACCCAGCTCCGCCAGCACCTCCGCGGTGTCCGAGCCCTTCTCGTGCGGCGCATCCGGCGTGGCCGCGGGCGTCCGGTCGAACCGCGGCGCCGGAGCGGGCTGCACCGTGCCGCCGATGTCCACGAACGTCCCGCGCGCCGCGTTCTGCGGATGCTCGGCCGCTTCCCACGGCGACAGCACCGCGGTGAGGCACGCGTCGGTGCCTTCCGCCCGCGCGACCAGTTCGTCGCGCGTGAACCGGCCGACCGCCTCGGCCAGGATCTTGCGCAGCCGCGGCCACTGGCTCTGGTCGACGTGCATCGGCAGGTCTTCGTTCTCCAGCCCGAGCACCTTGACCAGGTCGCCCCAGAACCGCATCTCGATCGCGCCGACGGCGACGTACTTGCCGTCCGCGGTCTCGTAGGTGTCGTAGAACGGGGCGCCGCCGTCGAGGAGGTTCTCGCCGCGCTCGCCCGGCCACACGCCCGCCGCGCGCATCCCGTGCAGGCTCGTGGTCAACAGCGCCGCGCCTTCCACCATCGACGCGTCCACGACTTGGCCGCGTCCGGACGTCGTGCGCTCGTGCAACGCGGCCAGCACGCCCATCGCGAGCATGAGGCCGCCTCCGCCGAAATCGCCGACCAGGTTGAGCGGCGGCACCGGGCGTTCGCCCGCACGGCCGATCGGGTCGAGCGCACCGGCGACGCTGATGTAGTTGATGTCGTGCCCGGCCGCCGACGCGAGCGGACCGTCCTGGCCCCAGCCGGTCATCCGGCCGTAGACGAGCCGCGGATTGCGGGCGTGCACCTGCTCCGGGCCGATGCCCATCCGTTCCGCGACGCCCGGCCGGAAGCCTTCGATCAGCACGTCGGCGCGCTCGGCCAGCTTCAGCACGAGTTCGACGCCCTCGGGCGTTTTCGTGTTCACCCCGACCGACCGCCTGCCGCGGGCGAGCGGATCGTTCGGGATGCCGAGCACGTCGGCGCCCGGGGTAGCGCGGTCGACGCGGATCACGTCGGCGCCGAGGTCGGCCAGGATCATGCAGGCGAACGGAGCCGGCGCCAGCCCGGCCAGCTCCACCACCCGCAGCCCGGCGAGCGGACCCTGTTTCACGGAGAAGTCCTTTCGCTGCAACGGATTTCAGAGCGTGCGGGAGATGATTTCCTTCATGATCTCGCTGGTACCGCCGAAGATCCGCGAGATCCGCACGTCGGCCCAGGCGCGCGCGATCGGGTACTCGGTCATGTAGCCGTAGCCGCCGAACAGCTGCAGGCAGTCGTCCACGACCTTGTTCACCCGCTCGGTCGTCCACAGCTTCGCCATCGCCGCG
This sequence comes from Amycolatopsis sp. La24, assembly GCF_029087445.1. Classification (NCBI taxonomy): domain Bacteria; kingdom Bacillati; phylum Actinomycetota; class Actinomycetes; order Pseudonocardiales; family Pseudonocardiaceae; genus Amycolatopsis; species Amycolatopsis sp. La24. The sequence continues at coordinate 7,132 of NZ_JARACH010000037.1, read as the reverse complement.
CCCTGCACGTCGAGTTCGCCGCGCAGGTGCCGTTCGATGCACTGGTCGAGGAACGCGCGCGACACCGCGGCTTCCGTCGCCGCCTCGGCGAGCTTGAACTTCGTGTTCTGGAAGTTGAAGATCGGGCGGCCGAACGCGGTGCGTTCCTTGGTGTAGTCGATGGTCAGGTTCACCGCGGCTTCCAGCCCGGCCACCGCGGTCACCGCGATGATCAGCCGTTCCTGCGGCAGCTGCAGCATCAGCTGGATGAAGCCCTGCCCCTCGGCGTCGCCGAGCAGGTTCGCGGCGGGCACGCGGACGTCGTCGAAGAACAGCTCGGCGGTGTCCTGCCCCTTGAGCCCGACCTTGTCGAGGACGCGGCCGCGGCGGAAGCCCGGGGTGTCGGTCTCGACCACGATCAGCGAGACGCCCTGCGCGCCGGCGTCCGGGTCGGTCTTGCATGCGACCACCACGAGGTCGGAGTGGAAACCGTTGGTGATGAACGTTTTCGCGCCGTTGATCACGTAGTGGTCGCCGTCGCGGACCGCACGGGTCTTGATGTTCTGAAGGTCTGAACCAGTGCCGGGCTCGGTCATCGCGACCGCGCCGACCATCTCGCCGGTGGCCATCTTCGGCAGCCACTCGCGCTTTTTCTCCTCCGACGCGTATGCCAGGATGTAGTGCGCGACGATTCCACTGTGGACGGTGACGCCCCACGCGCTGTCCCCGGCCCGGGCCTGCTCCTCGTACAGCACGGCCTCGTGCGCGAACGTGCCGCCGCCCCCGCCGTACTCCTCCGGGATCGACAGGCACAGCAGGCCGAGTTCGCCCGCCTTGGTCCAGATGTCCCGGTCGAGCTTCTTCTCCGCCGCCCAGCGCTCCTGGTTCGGCACGAATTCCTTCTGCAGGAACGACCGGGCGAGCTCCCGTAGGTCTTCGAGTTCGGTGGTGCTCCACGAGCTCTTCTGGATCTGCAACGGCACGGCTTGGCCTCCCGCGGACTGGAAAACATGACGCTTGGCAGGTAAGTTCTAGCCGGAATGTACATCCCATCCGTCCGGTACGTAAAGCAGGAGCCGCGATGACCGAGGTCGCCCGGGGACACCGCACCCAGGCCGAACGCCGCGAGCAGACGCGCACCGCACTGCTGGACGCGACGATCGATTGCCTGGTCGAGATCGGGTATTCGCGGGCGTCGGTGCAGGAGATCTGCACGCGAGCCGGCGTCTCGAAGGGCGCGGTGCAGCACTACTTCGCCACGAAGGCGGAGCTGATGGCGGCCGCGGTCGAGCACCTCACCACGAAGCTGCGCACCCAGCTCGCCGCCTCGCTCGGCTCGCTGCCGGGCGGCGCGTCCGGCGTCGCGGCGGCGATCGACCTGCTGTGGGAGGGCTATTCCGGCACGCTGTCCACCGCGGTCACCGAGCTGTGGGTCGCCGCCCGCACCGACCCGGAGCTGCGCGCCGCGATCCGGCCGGTCGACCGCGCACTGGGCCGGGCGACGCTGGAGCACATCAGCGACGTCGCGGGCGACCTGCCGAAAGAACGTGCGGAGATGCTGTTCTGGCTCACCGTGAACCTCACCCGCGGCCTCGCACTGGACGCCGAACTGGGCGGCGACCCGCGCCGTCGCCGCCAGCTGCTGGAGGAGTGGAAGCGGATCGCCGTGCTGCTGTACTCGGGCGACTAGTGTCCATACCGCCGGTATGGTGTACTCGTCGGTAACACCCGGCCCCGCACGGAAGAAGGTGCGCTCGATGACGAGTACGACCCCGGCGAACCTCACCGGCCAGCCCCTGCCCGCAACCGTCGGCGGCGTAGCAGGCGCCCCGTCCGCGTCCCGCGCGGCCGCACTCGTAGCCCGCGCAACCGGCGGCGCCGACAACGCGCCGGTGCAGATGACCGCGCCTTTCACCGGCCAGCCGATCACCTCCCTCCCCCAGGCCGACGACGCCGAAGTACGCGCCGCCTTCGCCTCCGCCCGCGACGCGCAACGCGAGTGGGCAGCGTTGCCGGTGACCCGCCGTCAGCAGTTCCTCGTGCGACTGCACGACCTGGTCCTCGCCCGGCAAGCGGAGGTCCTCGACCTGGTCCAGGTCGAAGCAGGCAAGGCCCGGATCGACGCGTTCGACGAGGTCAGCGCTACCGTGCTGGTCGCGGCTTACTACGGCAAGCACAGCGCGAAAATCCTCTCCCCGCGCCGCGCCCCCGGCGTCATCCCGGGCCTGACGCGAGCGGGCGAACTGCGGCATCCCAAGGGCGTCGTCGGGATCATCTCGCCCTGGAACTACCCACTGGCCCTGACCGCGATGGACGTCTTCCCCGCACTCGCCGCCGGGAACGCAGTCGTGCAGAAACCGGACAACCAAACCGCGCTGTCCGCCCTGTGGCTGCAAGAACTGGCGGAAGAGGCAGGTCTGCCCGCCGGCCTGTGGCAGATCGTGCTGGGCCGAGGCTCGCAAATCGGCAACGCCCTGCTGGAAGAATGCGACTACCTGTGCTTCACCGGCTCGACCCCGACTGGCAAGGACCTGGCAGGCCGCATCGCGCAACGGCTCACCAGCTATTCGCTGGAACTGGGCGGCAAGAACCCCATGATCGTCTTGCCGGACGCAGACATCGCCAAAACCGCCGCCGGCGCCGTCACGGCGTGCTTCTCGTCGGCAGGCCAGCTGTGCGTGTCGGTGGAGCGGATCTACGTGCACGACAGCATCCGCGAGGAGTTCACCCGCGAATTCGTGGCCCGCACAGCAGCACTGCGCCTGGGCGGTTCACTGGACTACCACGCCGGAATGGGTTCGCTGACGTCGAAGAGCCAACTGGAAACCGTGACGGCCCATGTGGAAGACGCCCGAGCAAAAGGCGCCCGCGTACTGACCGGCGGACGCCCCCGCCCAGACCTGGGCCCGCTGTTCTACGAACCGACGGTCCTGACGGACGTACGCCCCGGAATGACCCCGTTCGCGTCGGAAACCTTCGGCCCAGTGGTGTCGATCTACGGATTCAGCGACGTCAACGACGCGATCGAGCGAGCAAACGACACCCCCTTCGGTTTGAACGCAAGCGTCTGGACCAAAAGGGGCCGCGCAGGCTGGGAAGTAGGCGCCCGCCTGAAAGCAGGCACGGTCAACGTCAACGAGGGTTACGCAGCAACCTTCGGAACGGTCGGCGTCCCCATGGGCGGCATGAAGGAATCCGGCGCAGGCCGACGAAACGGCGCAGAGGGATTGCTGAAGTACACGGAAGCGCAGTCCATCGCAGTACAACGAGGCCTGGCCCTACGCCCGCCTAAGGGAGTGCCGGGCTCAGTGTGGGCGCGCTTCATGACCGTAAGCATGAAACTCCTGCGCCACCTCCCCGGCCGCTAAGGGTTCGTGAGGGCCACCCTCATTGACTCTGATTCCCTCAGGGTTCCCCTCACGACCCGCCTCCGGTCGTGAGGGGCCCCTTCACGGACTTGGATTCCCTCAAGGAGCCCTTCACGGACCGCCCTCGCCGCAGCCCCCGCCAGCGATGTGCCCCAATGCGGCATTGGGTGCATCCCACGCAACGAACGCCACATTGGGTGCATCCGACGCACCCAATGTGGCATTGGGGCGCTAGCCACCCCCACCCACGAAACCGCAGCCGATGCACCCAACCATCGAGGCACCCAGCCCCTCCCCCGCACCCCGATACGAAGCCTCCCTGCGGGCGGTGGGTGCTTGTCAAGGCATCTTTCCCGCCTTGACAAGCACCCACCGCCCGTCAGCACAATCAAACTTCGGGGTGCCCCACGCACGCCAGGGCGCAATGTCGCCACCAGGCGACGAGCCGCCCCCTACTCCGGCACAGTAAGCAACCCCCGGTCATAAGCAATAGCCACAGCCTCAGCCCGCCGACTGGCCCCCAGCTTCGCCATCACCCGGGAAAGGTGCACGCTCACCGTCTTCTCGCTGATGTACAACTCCTCCCCCACCTGCCGATTAGTCCGCCCCAGCGCCACCCGCTCCAGCACATCCCGCTCCCGGTCAGTCAACGGATTCACCTGCGCCCGAGCCACGGGAACGACCTCAACCCCAGCCAACTCGACCCGAGCCCGATGCGCCAACTCCCGCACCGCATCCCGCAACGGAACCGCATCCAGCTTCACCGCCACCGAATGCGCCGCCTCCAACGCCTCCGCCGCCCCCGGCTGTCCGGCGGCCAGCAACGCCTCCCCCTGCCGCCACCGGCAAACCGCCTGTTCGTAAACCGCCCCGTACGAATAGGCCTCGGCCGCCGCACCCCACAGCTCCGGATCGGCCGGGCCCTCCAGCCCGGACGCCGCGGCCTCCATCCGGGCCAGCCAAGCCCGTCCCTCCGGCCCGATAGTCCCGGACCGGGGATGCCCCTCGGCAGCACAACGCCGCCCGTGCTCCACCAGCCGCCGCCCGACAGCCACAAACCGATCGGCCGCAGCCGGATCCCCCTTGGCGCGGGCCTCCGCGGCCAACGCCGCCGCCGACGGAATCGCCAGCGCCACGATCCGGATCCCGCCGAGCAGCGCCGTCTCGACCTTCTCGAGCCAAGACACCAATTCGTCGGTGATCCGCAGCGCCTCGGCATGCTCCCCGCGCCAAGCGGCCAGCTCGATCGCCGCGTCGCCCGCCGACAAGGCGATCTGCGGATCCGCCATCCACTGCTGCCGCAATCCCGGCAACGCCTTGGCCGCGTCCGCGAATCGCCCGCGCCCCACCAGGAACAGGACCCAGTTGGCCAAGATCCGCGCAGCGACCGCACTGGACACGCCTCGCCGGGCGCGCCCCGCGGCGTCTTCCTTCGGCCAATCTCCGCTGAGATACCGCAAATAGAGGAGCCGAGCACGCAGCTCCAGCCCGTACGCGCTCCAGGTCAGCCCGACCGCCTCCGCCCGCTCGACCCCACGGGCGGCGTGGGCGAGCGCCAGATCCATCTCCGCCTGGTCGTCGTAGCTGAGGGCGAGGAAGTACATCGCCCGGATCTCGACGTTCAGCGCACCGGCGTTGTGCGCCTTGCGTTCGGCCTCGCACAACCGTTCGCGAGCCTCGACCGGATCGCCCGCGCCGTCCGCCAGCGTGCCCAACGTGACCAGCGCCGACGCCTCCGCACCGACCGCACCGACGGCACGTGCGTCGGCAACCGCGGTGTGCGCGCTGGCCAACGCCTCGGCAGGCTGGTCGAGCAGCCGCTGGAACCCGGCCCGCGACGCCAGCACCCAGGCCCGCGCCCCGCTCGGCTCCCGATCCGCGACCAGCTCCCAGGCCCGCTCGATCGCCCGAACCGCCTCGTCGAACGTGCCCTCCAGCGTGAGCAGCGTTTCGGCCAGCCGACGCCAGACCTTCGCCGCGTGCTCGGGCGACGCGTCCGGCTTGAGTGCTTCGGTCGCTGACCGCGCGTACGCGACCGCGCGCTCCGGCTCGCCTGACGTGCCAGCGAAGTACGACGCCTCGCTGAGCAGCTTCAGCTCGTCCACGCCTTCCGGACGATTCTCCGGAGCCACGGCGTCCCAAATGGACTGTGCTTGCTCGATATGCCGCAGCGCAGCGCCCGGCGCGCCGAGCTTTTCCGCTTCGTCGGCGGCACGCAGCAACGCGGACAAGGCAGTGTCGAAGTCCCGGCTTTCCAAGCTGTGGAAGGCGAGCTTCGCGTCGTGGCCGCGCCCCTGCGGCATCGACTTGATCCGCGCGGCATACCCCGCGTGCATCCGCGTGCGCTCGCCGGGAAGCAGATCCGCGTAGACCGCCTCCTGCAGCAAGGCGTGCCGGAAGGTGTAGAAACCGCGCTCGATGACCAGGACGTGGTGTTGCACGGCTTCTCGCAGGGCCTCGTCCAGCTCCAGGTCGCCGATGCCCGCGACTTGCGCGAGCGCGGCATGCGACACCGATTCGTTGGCCACCGAGATGACCCGCAGCACCCGGCGCGTCTCGGCCGGGAAGCGTTCGAGCCGGGCGAGGAGGACTTCGGCGAGCCCGGCGGGGAGATCTTGGCAGTCGGCGCCGGTGGCGAGGAGTTCCTCGACGAAGAACGGATTGCCCTCGGATCGTTTGGCGATGTCCGCGACGACGTCCGGTGACAGCGGTTCCTCGGCCAGCGCCGCGACGAACGCCCGCGCGTCAGCCGGTCCGAACGGGGCGAGCGAGAGCTGTTCCACGGTGTTCAGCCGGACCAGCTCGGACAGCAGACCGCGCAGCGGATGCCTGCGGTGGACGTCCTCCTCGCGATAGCTGCCGACGACCAGCAGCCGCTGCGCGCGCAGGCGGCTGAGCAGGAAGGACAGCAGGTTGCGGGTGGAGGAGTCCGCCCAGTGCAGGTCTTCGAGCAGGACGACCACCGGCTGCTCCTGGCCGACCTCGGTCAGCACCCCGAGCACCGCGTCGAACAGCTGGAGCTGGCCGAGGTCCTGCTCGGGCCGCACCCGGCGCCCGCCCTCGCGCTCCCCTTCCGAAACCTGCCCGTGGTCGCCGGTGGCCGCGGGCCGCGGATCGCCTTGCGGCAGCAGCATCCCGAGCGCGGACCGCGCCCGCACCGCGGCCGAAACCGCGGGATCGGCCGACGACCCGAGCGGAGCCAGCGCCTCGGCGAACGGCAGGTAGGGCAGACCGCCGTCGCGCACGTCGATGCACCGGCCGGTGAGCACGAGCCCGCCGCAGCCCGCGACATGCTCGCCGAGCGCGGTGAGCAGGCGGGTCTTGCCGACCCCGGCGTCGCCCGCGATCAGCACCGCACCTGCTTCTCCGCGTTCAGCGCGCGCGAAGGCCGCGCGCAGCCGCCGCATCTCCTGCGTGCGGGCGACGAGCGGAATACCGGAACCGAGACGAGGCACGAGATGCATTCTCACCTACACCCCCGACAGTTCCGACATGGATTTCCTCGTGGCGGCCGGTTCGGGCCGTGATCTCCGTCCAATGGGCGGCCCCGCCGTGTCGCCGGGGGCCGGTCCGGGCGGTGCTCCGGAGGCGCATCGGCGCGCGGGCCGCGGCACACGCGATGCGGAACGTCCGTGAAGGGCTCCTTGAGGGAATCTGACCTGGATCCACCGAGTTGAGGTTTTGCTGATCTTGGTGGTGGGTGTGCGGGTGGTGTTTGTTGGGTGGGCGCGTTGGTGTGGCTGGCGTCGCACCAGCGTGTCCACTGTGGGTTCTCCGGTCGGTGG